>NZ_JBSFNC010000016.1:0-95793 GCF_053586895.1 Amycolatopsis sp. NPDC003731
CACGCTCTACCTATCTGTCGACAGGCGTGTTTGTAAGGTCGACACGCTTTATTAGGAGGTCGACACGCCAGCGAGCCGTGTCGACCCTTCAATCACGCGTGTCGACCCTTCAATCACGGGTGATGGCTCGCTGATCACGGCTACATCGGGAAGGTGGCGCGGAAGGCGGCCGAGAGCGGTTCGAGGTCGGTGATGAGGCTGTTGAGCTCGGCCGGGGTGAGGGCGTCGTACGGGGCCTCGGCGAGCCGGTCGGTCAGGGCCTCGACGCGCTCCTTCGCGGCCCGGCCGTCGGCGGTGAGCCAGCCGTCGGGGCCGACGAGGCCGCGGGCGCGCAGGCCGTCGACGACCGCCGTCAGCTGGGCGGCGGGCAGGTGCCAGACCCGGCCGAACTTCTCCGCGGGCAGGTCGATCGACAGCGCGTGGAGCACGTGGGCCTCCGTCCCGCCGATGCCCTCGGCCACCAGCGCGACGATGTGACCGTCGCCGCGGTGCTCGCGCAGCAGGGTGGCCGCGTGCCACAGCCGGGCCACCGGCTCCTCCGGGACCGGCAGCGCGCGCAGGGCCGAGAAGAGCGCACGTCCTTCCACCGGCGCGCTGGTCGCCGCCTTGAGCAGGAGGTCGGCGGCGCGGGCGACACGCGGGTCGTCGGCGAGGTCACCGAGGATCCGCCGCACCCCCGCGACGCAGCCACGCTCGCGCGCGGCCAGCGCCGCCTCGGGCGTGGTGAGCTCCCAGACCCGCGGGATGTGCCGGGCCACCTCGCCGGGAGCGAAGTTGTAGAAGATCGCGTGGACCACCTCGGCCGGCACCGACCGGCCCAGCGGCGCGGCCCGTCCGGCGAAGTAGGCGTCCCACACGTTGCGCAGGCCGAGCGCCAGGAGGGCCTCGTCCGACTCGTCGGCGAAGTAGGGCACGAGGCCGATCGGCTCGACCAGGTCGTACATGCGGCGGGCGACGGCCATTTTCTTCCCCTTGGGCTCGTGGCGGCGTCCTCGTGGCGGCCGCTCACCCCCTCCACGAACGGCCGACCGCCGATCCGACACCCCCAGGGGAATCAAAACGAATCGCCATGATCTGACGACAATGTGCAATGAATCACCTGTGATTCATCTGTACGCGCAATGTTCTCCTGTTTTGCGCTCCGGAAACGACCGTTACCGTCGTCGGCATGACTTTACGAGCCGCGACGGTGCGGCGGAAACCGGTCGCCGACCTGGTCGCCGAAGGTGATCATGGCACGTTGAAGCGGTCACTCGGCCTCGGGCAGCTCACCATGCTCAGCATCGGGGCGACGCTGGGCAGCGGCATCTTCGTCGTGCTCGGCGAGGCCGTCCCGGTGGCCGGCCCGGCGGTGGTGCTCTCCTTCGTGCTCGCCGGCGTCACGGCGTTGTTCTCGGCGCTGTCCTACGCCGAGCTCGCCGGGATGATCCCGCTGTCCGGTTCGTCCTACTCCTACACCTACGCCACGCTCGGCGAGCTCGTCGCCTGGGTCTGCGGGTGGTGCCTGGTCCTCGAATACGGCGTCTCGGTCGCCTCCGTCGCCGTGGGCTGGGGCCAGTACCTCAACGAGCTGCTCCGCCTGGCCTTCGGCTTCGCCATCCCGGACGCGCTGAGCCAGCCGCCCGGCTCCGGCGGGGTCGTCAACGTGCCCGCCATCCTCGTGGTCGTCCTCGCGATGGTGCTGCTGCTCTCCGGCGCCAAGGAGAGCGCGCGGGCCAACGCCGTCATGGTCGTGGTCAAGATCGGGACGCTGGTGCTGTTCTGCGCGATCGCCTTCAGCGCGGTGCAGGCGAAGAACTTCACGCCGTTCCTGCCGCTCGGGCTGGCCGGGTTGAGCGCCGGCGGCGCCAAGCTGTTCTTCTCCTACATCGGTTTCGACGCCGCTTCGACCGCCGGCGAGGAGGCGAAGAACCCGCAGCGCGACCTGCCGCGCGCGATCCTGCTCTCCCTCGGCATCGTCACCGTGCTGTACTGCCTGGTCGCGGTCGCCGCCGTCGGCGCCCTGCCGTGGCAGCGGTTCGACGGCCAGGAAGCCGCCCTTTCGCACGTGCTCGACGTCGTCTCGGACAACCCGTTCTGGGCCGGGCTGCTGGCCGTCGGCGCGATCGTGGCGATCTCCAGCGTCGTGCTGACCGTCCTCTACGGACAGACGCGCATCCTGTTCGCGATGTCCCGCGACGGCCTCGTCCCGTCCGCGCTGTCCAAAGTAGACGCGAAGACCGGCTCCCCGCGGATCAACACCCTCGTGGTCTCGGCGTTCGTCGCGGTCCTGGCCGCCTTCATCCCGCTCGGCAAGCTCGCCGACGCCACCAGCATCGGCACGCTGTTCGCGTTCGGCCTGGTCAACGTCGCCGTCCTGCTGCTCAGGAAGCGCCAGCCCGACCGCCCGCGGACGTTCCGCGTCCCCCTCTCGCCGGTGACGCCGATCCTGGGCGTGCTGTGCTGCGGCTACATGATGCTCAGCCTCGACGGCGCCACCTGGCTGGTCTTCGGCGCCTGGATGGTCCTGGGCCTGCTGATCTACTTCGGCTACGGGATCCGGAAGTCGAGGCTGGCATGAGGGTCGCGATCCACCAGGGCGCGCTCGCCGACCTGCCCGAAATCGACGCCGACCTGGTCGTCACCGCGGAGATGAGCACGACGGGCTACCACATCGGCGCGCGCACGCACGAGCTCGCCGAACCCGCCGACGGCCCCACCGCGGCCCGGATGTCCGCGTGGGCGCGGCGAACCGGCACCGCACTGGCCTACGGCTACCCGGAAACCGACGGCGAGCACGTCTACAACAGCGTCCAGCTGATCGACGCGACCGGAAACCGGCTCGCCAACTACCGCAAGACCCACCTCTTCGGCGAGCTCGACAAGGCCTGGTTCACCCCCGGCGACGAGCCCGTCGTCCAGGCCGACCTCGGCGGCCTCCGGATCGGCCTGCTGATCTGCTACGACGTCGAGTTCCCGGAACTGGTCCGCGCGCACGCGCTCGCCGGCACCGAGCTCCTGGTCGTGCCGACCGCGCTGATGAGCCCGTACGAGCTGGTCGCGGACACGCTCGTGCCCGTCCGCGCCTACGAAAGCCAGCTGTTCGTCGCCTACGCGAACCGCTGCGACACCGAGCAGGAGCTGACCTACTGCGGCCGGTCCTGCGTCGTGGCCCCGACCGGCGAGGTGCTGGCCCGCGCCGGCGCCGGGCCCGAAGTCGTCACCGCCGACGTCACCCGGGACGCGCTGGCCGCGTCCCGCCTGGAGAACACCCACCTGGCCGACCGACGGCCCGAACTGTACCGAGGAACCACCGCATGACCTCCGCCGTCCCGACCGCGATCCACCACGACGAACCGGCGGGCCGCCCGATCACGATGTTCGGCCCGGACTTCCCGTTCGCCTACGACGACTACCTCGCCCACCCCGCCGGCCTGGGCACGCTGCCCGCCGAGCGGCACGGCACCGAGGTCGCCGTGATCGGTGGCGGCCTCTCCGGCATCGTGACCGCGTACGAGCTGATGAAGCTGGGCCTGCGGCCGGTGGTGTACGAGATCGCCGAGATCGGCGGCCGGCTGCGGACCGTCCGGTTCCCCGGCTGCCCGGACGACGTCGTCGCCGAGATGGGGGCGATGCGCTTCCCGCCCGCGTCCACCGCGCTGTTCCACTACATCGACAAGGTCGGACTGGAGACCACGCCGTTCCCGAACCCGCTCGCCCCGGGGACGCCGAGCACCGTCGTCGACCTGAAGGGCGAAAGCCACTACGCGCGCACGCCCGAGGACCTGCCCGCCGTCTTCCGCGAGGTCGCCGCGGCCTGGGACCGGACGCTGGCCGAGCACGCCTCCTTCGCCGAGATGCAGACGGCGATCCGCGACCGCGACGCGAAGACGATCAAACGGCTGTGGAACGAGCTCGTCCCGCGGCTGGACAACCAGACCTTCTACGGCTTCCTGTGCGACTCCCCCGCGTTCGCCTCCTTCCGCCACCGCGAGATCTTCGGCCAGGTCGGCTTCGGCACCGGCGGCTGGGACACCGACTTCCCCAACTCCATCCTGGAGATCCTGCGGGTGGTCTACACCGGAGCCGACGACGAGCACCGCAGCATCGTCGGCGGCAGCAGGCAGCTCCCGCTGCGGTTGTGGGAGCACGCCCCGGAAGAGATCGCCTTCTGGCCCGCGGGCACCAGCCTGAGCACCCTGCACGGCGGACGTCCGCAGCCCGGCGTCGCGCGGCTGCACCGCACGGCACCCGGCAACATCACCGTGACCGACACCGAAGGGCACATCCGGACCTTCCCGGCGGCGGTGTTCACCGCGCAGAGCTGGATGCTGCTGTCGAACATCGAGTGCGACGAGGCGCTGTTCCCGATCGACCACTGGACGGCGATCGAGCGCACGCACTACATGGCGTCGTCGAAGGTGTTCGTGCCGGTCGACCGGCCGTTCTGGCTGGACCGCGACGCGGGCACCGGCCGCGACGCGATGAGCATGACGCTCACCGACCGGATGCCCCGCGGCACGTACCTGCTCGGCGACGACCCGGACTCCCCCGCGGTGATCTGCCTGTCCTACACGTGGGCCGACGACTCGCTGAAGTGGCTGCCGCTCTCGGTCGGCGAGCGCGTCGAGGTGATGCTCCAGTCGCTGCGCGAGATCTACCCGGGTGTCGACGTCCGGCGGCACATCATCGGCGACCCGGTCACGGTGTCCTGGGAGGCCGAGCCGCACTTCATGGGCGCGTTCAAGGCGAACCTGCCCGGGCACTACCGCTACCAGCAGCGGCTGTTCACGCACTTCGTGCAGGACGAGCTGCCGGCGCGCTACCGGGGCCTGTTCCTGGCGGGCGACGACATCTCGTGGACGGCGGGCTGGGCCGAGGGCGCGGTGCAGACGGCGCTCAACGCCGTGTGGGGCGTGCTGCACCACTTCGGCGGAGTAACCGATCCGGCGAATCCGGGCCCCGGAGACGGCTTCGCGGACCTCGCTCCGATCACGCTCCCGGACTGACCGTGCCCCGATAGTGGGTGCGCGTCCGACATCGTGCGCACTACCCTGCCCGGCGCAACGGCCCGTGCGACGATGGGCGGATGAACACCGAGCCGGCGCCGAGATGGCGAAGACTGGAACCGGACGAACGGAAGGAACAGATCTACGCTTGTGCGGCGCGGCTGTTCGGTGAGCGTCCCTATTCCGCAGTGTCCACTTCGGACATCGCGGCGGCGGCCGGGGTGGCGCGGGGCCTGATCAACCACTACTTCGGCACGAAACGCGAGCTGTACCTGGAAATCATCCGCCGGGCGCTGACCGTGCCGCGGCTGGCCGTCGAGATCCTCCCCGACGGGCCGCTGGAACTGCGCGCCGACGTCGCCATCGAGTGGTTCCTCGACATGGTCACCAGCCAGGAGCGGATGTGGCTGGCCGCGATCGCGCCGGAAGGCATCGGCCGCGACCTCGAGGTGGAACGCATCCTCGAAGAGGCCGACCGCGAATCCGCCGACCGCGTGCTGGAGGCCGTCGGGCTGTCGCGGGAGAGCGAGCACGGGCCCGAGCTGAACGCGCTGGTGCGCGCGTTCGGCGGGATGGTGAAGTCGGCGGGCCGGGAGTGGCTCGTGCGCGGGTCGCTGACCCGCGACCAGGTGCACCTGCTGCTGGCGAAGTCCCTGGTGACCCTGGTCGGCGAGGTCTTCCCGGCCATCCAGGCGGCGCCGCCGCGCCCCGGGCCGCCGTCACCGCGGCAGGGCGACTCCAGTTAGACCGAAGCCCCCGGCGCCACGAGGGGGAGGAGGGCGCCAGGGGCTCCGGGTCAGTGGGCGAACCACCGACGCACGCCCACGGTACGCCGAAGCACTGTCAAGTCGCTGTCAACCTTCACTGTCCGATTCGCGAAGTTCGTCCAGCCGGTGCGCGAGGCCGTCGAGGCACCGCCGGACCGCGTAGTCGTAGAGCTGCGCGTAGTAGCCCGAGGCGAGGTCCGGGTCGCCCATCAGGTCGTGCATCGCCGCGCCCAGCTCGGCCATCCCCGGCAGGTCGGCCCGCTCGCGGTAGGTCGCGTACTCCTCGGTGTTGTCGATCCGCAGCGCGAGCGCGCCGTCGCGGTCGTCCTCCATGGCGACGAACTGGCACGCGGTCATCAGCAGCAGGTTGTAGGCCATGACGCTCTCGCGGCCGAACCCGGCGCCGAGCAGCACGCCGATGCCCGCGTCGATGGTGCGCGTCGCCGCTTTGACGGACGGGCCGAACAGGGCGAGCCGCCGCGCGCAGCCCGGGTAGGTCCGCAGCACCGCGCGCAGGCCGGCCAGCAGCTCGGTGAACCACTCCTGCCACGGCAGCCGCTCGTCCGGCAGCTCCAGCAGCCCGACGACCCGGTCGACGACGGCGTTCACCACCGCGTCCCGGTCGCCGACGTGGTGGTAGATCACCGCCGGGTAGGCCTCGACCGAGCGGGCGAGCTCCCGCAGCGTCCAGTTGTCCAGGCCGCGCTGGGCGGTGAGGGCCGTGGCCGCGGAGACGATGCGGTCGGCCGTCAGCGCCGGCAGGCCCGCGGCGGCCCGCGAGCGAGGGCGCTGTCCCGTGCCCGAGGAAGAGGTCGGCATGGGGCGTAACGGTAACCGCACGGCCGGGCCCGGTGCCAGCTCCGCGCGGGTACGGCAGGATCGGGGTATGGCACGCGCACAGGCCAACGGTCTCGAGCTCGAGTACGACACCTTCGGCGATCCGGCGGCTCCGCCGCTGGTCCTCGTGATGGGCCTCGGCGCCCAGATGATCACCTGGGAGGACGGCTTCTGCGAATTGCTGGCCGGCCGCGGGTTCTTCGTCGTGCGGTACGACAATCGGGACGTCGGGCTCTCGACGTGGCTCGACCACCTGCCGCCGCCGGACCTGGCCGCGCTGGCGGCCGGCGATCTGTCGAGTGCGCCGTACACGCTGTCGGACATGGCGGACGACGCCGTCGGCCTGTTCGACGCGCTGGGGATTTCCCGGGCGCACGTCGTGGGCGCCTCGATGGGCGGGATGATCGTCCAGCAGCTGGCGATCGACCACCCGGACCGGCTGCTGTCGATCACGTCGATCATGTCGACCACCGGCGACCGGGCGGTCGGGCAGGCCGAGCCGTGGGCGCTCGCGCTGCTGACGCGGCCGCCGGCGTCGACGCGCGAGCAGGCGCTGGTGGACAGCGTCGAGGGCTACCGGAAGCTCGGCTCCCCCGGCTACCCGGACGACGAGGCGTTCCTGCTGGCCAAGGCGGCGTTGCACTACGACCGCGCCCGCCACCCGGTGGGCACCCTGCGCCACGCGGCCGCGGTGGTGGCGTCCGGCGACCGCACGGCGCTTTTGCGCGGGGTGCGGCTGCCGGCGCTGGTCGTCCACGGCGACGCGGACCCGCTGATCAACGTGAGCGGCGGCAAGGCGACGGCGGAGGCGATCCCGGGCGCGGAGCTGGTGGTGGTCCCGGGGATGGGGCACAACCTGCCGCGGCCGGTGTGGCCGTCGCTCGTCGACACGATCGAGGGTTTCGTCAAGAAAGCGTAAAGACCCGCGGGCGCGGCGTAGGGAACGTGTCCTGGCTCACGCTTTCCCCCGGCCGCTGGGCTGGGCTGGGCGGATGGGCTTCGAATTTCCGTTCGGGTGCGTGGCCGCCGTCGCCGCGGTGATCGTGGCCGACCTCGCGGGCGCGACGGGTCACCCCTGGTACTCCCTGGTCACCTCGGGCGCGGTCGTCCTGTTCGCGGCCTACCGCGCTCCCCTCCGCGCGGCGACGGGCGTGGCGGTGGTCGCCTGGGGCCTGCACACGGGCTTCGTCCTCGGCCGCTTCGGCGAACTCACCTTCGGCCACGCCTCCGGCCTCGCTGCGCTCGTCCTCGCCTCGGCCCTGATCACCGGCCTCCTCGCCCGCGCCGCCGTGTCGACCTCCCAATCACGCGTGTCGACCCCCCAATCACGCGTGTCGTCCATTCCGGTACGCGTGTCGTCCATCCGGGTACGCGAGTCGTCCGTCCGGGTACGCGAGTTCGCCGGCCGGGTGCTCCGGGTCCCGTGAGCCGACCCTCCGGATACGCCGGATGATCCTCCGGCGGCCGGGTCGGATGCTCCTGACGCGGTGGTCGGGACGTCGGCTCGCGTACTCGGCGGGTCGGCCGGCGTGATCAGCGGCGCATCTCGCGTGATTGGAGGGTCGACACGCGTGATTGGAGGGTCAACACGCGTGATTGAAGGGACGACACGCGTACCTGGGTGGACGACACGCGTACCTGGGGGGACGACACGTCAGGGGTGGGTGGCGCGGCGGGCTGCGGAGGCGGCGATGATGCGGGGCAGGCCGGCCGGGTGGAGGGGGTCGATGCCGGTGAGGTCGCGGATGCGGCGGAGGCGGTAGTCGACCGTGTTGGGGTGGACGTGGAGCTGGGCCGCCGTGCGGCGGCGGTTGGTTTCCAAGGTGAGGTACGCGTCCAGGGTCTCGACCAGCTCCGGGTGGGCCTGAAGCGGGTCGAGGGCCGCCGCTAGGCGGTCGCGGGCCGCTCCCGGGCGGGTCAGCTGGTACTCGACCAGGACGTCGTCGAGGCGGTACAGGCCCGGCGGGCGGCCGAACCAGCGCAGCACGTCAAGCACCTCGCCCGTCTGCGCCGCCACCTCCCGGACCTCCGACGGCGCCGCCGTTTCCGCCGCCGCCAGCACCGTCACGCCCGCCGCGCGCCCGGCCGCGGCCACCACCGCGTCCCAATCGGGGACCCGCCCGGCCACCGGGAGCAGGACGAGCCCGCCGGGGCCGTCCAGTGACGCGAGCACCCCGTCGCCGCAGGATCCCTCGAACGCCGCGAGGAACCGGCGCAGCTTCCGCCGGACGGCGATCTCGGCGTCCACCCCCGGCGACTCCTCGTCCGCGTGCGGCCCGAGTTCGACGCTCAGCACCACGTACCGCGCCGGCAGCGTGATCCCGGCGCTGCGGGCGACGACGTCGACCGGCCCGCCGTCGACGAGCACCGACAGCAGCGTCCGGCGCGCGGTGTGCTCCTGCCCGACCTTCGTCCGCAGCTCCTCCAGGTACCCGCGCGTCACGGCGCCGGTGACCGTGCCGACGAACGCCAGCACCCGGTCCGCCACCTCGAGCAGATCGGCGACGTCCCCGCTGCCCGAAGGAGCGGAGCCGACGGCGAAGATCTCCCGCGCGCCGACGTGGTACGCGGTCAGCACGGCCTCCAGCGGGAAGCCCTCCTCCGCCCGCCGGACCGCGGACGCGCCGACCTGCCGCAGCTCGGCCTCGTTGAGCTCGCGGTCCTCCCGCAGGCTGCGCGCGAAGGCCCGCACCGCCTGCCGCGTGATGCCGGCGATGTCGCCGGCCAGTTCCTCCACCGGCAGCCGCCGGTAGTCGGCGACCTCGGCCTGGATCCGCGCGAGCACCCGGGCGATCAGCTCGGGCTCCTCCCGGGTGAGCCGCTCGTGCACGCGCTGGCCGCCGAGGGTGAGGTCCCCGCCGCACTTGTGCTCGGTCACAACCGATGCCCCCGTTCTCTGCCCGGATTCCCAGTCAATCCGGTGACGCCCCGTGCCGATGGTGTCACGGAGACCAACAGTGTCAAGGAGGACACCGTGCGAGTGAGAACAACGGCGTTCATCGCGATCGTGGTCACCGCGCTGACGGGCGTGGCGGCGGGCCCGGCGGCCGCGGCCACCGCCGGCGAGTACGTGGCCCTGGGGGATTCGGCGGCGGCCGGGCCGCTGATCCTGCCGCCCGACCTCTCCTCCCCCGGCTGCCTCCGGTCGCTGGCCGACTACCCGCACCTCGCCGCGAAGGAGCTCGGCGTGCCGCTGAAGGACGTCACCTGCTCCGGCGCGACGACGGCGGACATGACCGCCCCGCAGCAGACGTCCTCCGGCGCCGTGCCGCCGCAGCTGGACGCGTTGAGCGAGCAGACCCGCACGGTGACCGTGACGATCGGCGGCAACGACATCGGCCTGGTCGGCGCCGCGACGAGCTGCATCAACCTGCTGCCCGGCATCAACCCCGACTGCGTCGACCGGTACACGGCCGGCGGCCACGACCAGCTGGCCGAGAAGATCGCCGCGTTCGAGCCGGTGTGGGGCGCGCTGCTGGACGCGATCCACGCGAAGGCGCCGAACGCCGACGTCTTCGTCGCCGGCTACGGCACCTACCTCCCGCACAACGGCTGCTGGCCGCTCGCGCCCCTGACCCCGCGCGACGCGAACTACATCCAGGGCAGCATCGACAAGACCAACGCCGCCCTCGCCCGGCAGGCCGCCGCGCACGACGCGCAGTACGTCGACGTCCGGACCGCCTCGATCGGGCACGACGTCTGCAAGCTGCCCGGCGTGAAGTGGTTCGAGGGCGTGCTCCCGACGTCGGTCGCCGCGCCGATGCACCCGAACGCCGACGGCATGGCCGCGATCGGCCGCCTGGTCGCCGCGGCGGTCAGCGGGTGAAGTCCCAGCGGGTGGCGCCGTGCGGCTCGGCGGTCGCGACGCCGATGGCCCGGTCCAGCGTCAGCCGGTACAGGTGCCACGGCGCCGGCCCGGCGCTCGCCGCCATGAACGGGGCGGTGAAGCCCTCGTCCAGCACGGTCGCGGGCCAGCCGCCCTCGCGGTAGACGGCCGCCACCCGCTCTAGCGTCGCCGGGTCGGTGACCTGGTGGGCCTCGCCCTCCATGGTGAGGTCGAGGCCGCGCAGCCGCACCGACACGCTGCACGCCGGGTTCGCCGCCAGGTTGCGGGCCCGGCGCGTGCCCGGCCCGCTCACGAAGTACAGGGCGTCGTCCACCCAGATGGCCCCGACGCCGGCGGCGTGCGGCCGCCCGTCGGGACGGACGGTGCCGACGAAGAAGGTCAGGTCCTCCTTGGGGGTCTGGGTGGCGAGGAGATCGCGCGCCCTGCTCCACGGCAGCGCCGCCGCGGACCCGGTTCCGTCGAGGTTCTTGGTTTCGCTCGCTTCGGTCATGCCTACGCGTCGAACGGGACGACGGCGGATCGACACGCGGCGAGAGTTTTTCCGCCACCGGGATCGTCGTCGCCGGTCGCGGGCACGATCGCGAGCTCGTCGACGCCCGCCTCCGCGTACTCGGCGGCCTTCGCGGCGATCTCGGCGCCGGACCCGAGCAGCCCGACCACGGCGATCGCCTCGGCGGGCACCGCAGCCAGCAGCGCCCGCGGGTGAGGCCGGGTGCGGGCGAAGTCGATCAGGTCGCCGAACCCCGCCGCGCGGAACATGTCCGCGTAGCCCGGCGCGGCGAGGTAGCCGACCACACCGCGGCGGAGCTGCTCCAGCTCGGCCGGCCCCGGGTCGGCCGCGGCGACCACCCACGCGGCCACCGGCGGCGGTGTGACGCCGATGCGCGAAGCGGCGTCTCGCAGGCCACGCACCAGCGTCGCCGCGGCCGCCGGGCTGACCAGGTTGATCACCATCCGGTCGGCGTGCCGCGCGGCGGCCTCGAGCGCCCGCGGCCCGAACGCGGCGATCGTCACCGGCGACTTCGGCGCGGGCAGCCGCAGCCGGTACCCCTGCGAGCCGACCACCGATCCGTCCACAGTGGACTTCTCGCCGGACAGCAGCTGCCGGACCGCCACCGCGGACTCCGCCAACGCCGTGGCCGCCCGGTCCCGCGAACGTCCGTGCCAGCCGCGCACGACGACGTCGCTGGACGTCCCCAGCGCGACCCCGGTCGACCGGCCGGTCAGCGCCGCCACCGAGGCGACGCCCATGGCGATCGTCGCCGGGTCCCGCACGGTCACCGCCAACGGCCCGAACGTCAGGGAAATCCGCGAGGTGGCCGCGCCGATCGCGGTGCCGAGCGCGAAGGCGTCCCACGTCGCCATCTCGCCGATCCACAGCTCCGGGTAGCCCGCGTCCTCGGCCGCGCGGGCCGTTTCCAGCGCCTCCTCCGGCGGCCGGTCCTGCCAGAGCCCCAGCGACACCGAAAGCCTCATGCGGTGACCACCATCGTGACCACCGTGGTGAACGACCCGCCGACGTTCAGCGTCAACGCCGTCCGCGCGCCCTCGACCTGCGTCTCTCCCGCGGTGCCCGAGACCTGCCGGGCCGCGTCGCGCAGCATGCGGACGCCGGTCGCGCCGACCGGGTGGCCGAGGCCGATCAGGCCGCCGCCCGGGTTGATCCCGGCCGCGTCGAGACCGCCGTCGGCGATGAACCGGCCGCCGTCGCCGGGCGGTGCCGCGCCGAGGTGCTCCAGCGCGACCAGGCCGGTGATGGTGAAGCAGTCGTGCAGTTCGACGACGTCGAGCGCGTCGGGGCCGGGTACGCCCGCTCGCCGGTAGGCGTCGATGACGGCGCCGCGCAGGTGCGGGAACAGGTACTCGCCGTCGGACGCGATCTTCGGCGCCAGGCCGATGTGCGCGGTGCGGTGCCCGAAGCCCGCGATGCGCGGGAAACCGCCGCCGAGCCGTTCGGCGAACGCGGGCGAGGCCAGCAGGACGGCCGCGGCCCCGTCGGTGATCCGGCCGCAGTCTTGTTTGCGCAGGCTTCCCTCGATGACGGGGTTGAGCTCGTCGTCGGGCCCGAACGCGCCGGCCGGGAACCGCCAGTCGCGGGCTTGGGCCAGGGGGTTCAGCGCCGCCCGGTCGAAAGCATGCGAAGCGAACTGCCCGAGGTGGTCCGGGTCGAGGCCGTAACGTGCCTCATAGGCAGCGGCGACGTCGGCGAACAACGCGGGCCACGGGAACTTCGCGGCGACAGCTTCGTGCCCGGCCCAGGCGGCGGACCCGAGGTGCTCGGCCGCGCGCTGCCCGTCGACGCTTCGCATCAGCTCGACGCCGACGACCAGCGCGACGTCGTAGCGGCCCGCTTCGAGGTCCGCGCAGGCGGCCAGGACCGCGGTGCTGCCGGACGCGCACGCGGCTTCGTGCCGGGTCGACGGCACGCCGTCCAGCTCCGGGACGGCCGCCACCAGGAGCCCGCCAAGCTGGGCCTGGCCGGTGAACAGCTCCGCCGCGAGGTTCCCGACGTGGGCGACTTCGACGTCTTCGGCCGAAACCCCGGCGTCGGCCAGCGCGGCGGGCACGACCTCGGCGAACAGCTCGAGGATCCCGCGCCCTTCCTTGGTGAAGTTGCGCGCGAAGTCGGTTTGCGCCCCGCCCAGCACGAACACCGTCATGACCTCACCCCAGGCTCTCCCGCAGCTGCCGCTTCAGGATCTTCCCCACCGGGTTGCGGGGCAAGGCGTCGGCGTACTCGAGCCGTTCCGGCAGCTTGAACGCGGCGATCTTCTTCTCGCGCAGGTAGGCGACCAGCTCGTCCAGGGTCGGCTTGCGCGAACCCGGCACGACGACCGCGCACACCCGCTCCCCCATGACGTCGTCGGGCACGCCGACGACCCCCACGTCGGCGACATCGGGGTGCCCGGCCAGCAGGCCCTCGACCTCGGCGGGCGAGATGTTCATGCCGCCGCGGATCACGAGGTCCTTCATCCGGTCGACGTACCGCAGGAATTCGCCGCGCTCGCCGTCGATCTCGAAGACGTCGCCGGTGCGGAAGTGCCCGTCTTCGTCGAACGACGAGGTGTCCAGCGGCTCCCCCAGCTCCGTGAGGTACCCGGCGAACACGGTCGGCCCGGCGATGTGCAGCTCGCCGGGGTGTCCGGGTTCGGTCACCTGCTCGCCGGTGACCGGGTCGTGCAGCCGCACCGATGTCCGGTCGGCCACCGGGGTCGACCACGAGACGTCCGAGGCGTAGTTCGGGAAGTAGGTCGCGCGCTGGTCCGGGTCCGGGATGTCCACCGGACCGGACAGCAGCGCGGTGCCCTCGTTCGAGCCGAAGAAGTTGATGATGTCGATGCCGTACCGCTCGGCCCAGGTGCGCACGAGCCACGGTGACAGCGGCGCCGAACCGGAGCCGATCTTGCGCAGCGCCGAGATGTCCACTCCGGACAGGATCTTTTCGTTGTGCAGCAACATGGTCAGCAACGCCGGCGGCGCGAGCGTGTACGTCACCCGCTCGGCCGCGAGCTGGCCCAGGAACACCGGCAGGTCGAACGGGTGGTGCGGGACGAACACCGCGCCGGTCAGCAGCCACGGCAGGAACATGCCGCCGATGCCGGCCATGTTCGTCATCGGGAACGGGGAGAGCAGGACGTCGTCGCGGGTCATCCCGGCGGCCTGGACGCAGCCGGCGGCCGTGGCCAGCCAGTCCCCGTGGCAGCGCGGCACGGCCTTCGGCTCGGCTTCGGTGCCGGACGTCCAGCAGATCGTGACGCAGTCGTTCACGTCGGCTTCGGTCAGCTGTGAGTCCAAAGCAGACTTTTCCGCTTCGGACAGTGGGGCTTCGGGCCAGGCCAGGGCGCCGGCCGGTTCGTCGTCCCCCGAGGCGACGACGAACCGGACCGACGGCGCCGCAGCGCCTAGCCCAAGGGCCGCCCCGGCGAGCTCGTGCTCGCCGTATCTGGATGCGGTCACCACCCCGACGGCACCGGTGCGCCGGCACATCGGGCCGAGTTCGTGTTCCCGGTAGGACACCGGGAACGGGGTGACGATCGCGCCGATCCGCACGATCGCGAGGAACGCCTGCACCAGGGCCGAGCAGTTCGGCAGCTGCACGGCCACGACGTCACCTGCTCGCACCCCTCCGGCGAGCAGGAACGCGGCCAGGACGTCGACGCGTTCGTCGAGCCGGTTCCAGGTCCACCGCACCGGGTCGCGTCCGACCAGTGCGGTGGTGTTCGGTGGATCGACCAGCGCGAGACCCTCCGGGTCGGCACCTACCCGCTCCTTCACGAGCCGGTCGATCGTCTCCGCACTCCACCATCCCCACGCCCGGAAGTCCCGGGCGCGACCCTCTCGATGGCATCTCATGAACGGAGGTTTTCCAGCTGGTCCGCCCGGACCCAGGTCGCGTGAAAACCGAGCGGGACACGCTGGGGAAGCAGGACCCTGGCCACGGGTCCGGCAGCGAGCTCGGCGGCGTCGAAGATGTCCAGTTCCGAGCGCCCCTCGCGCTCGTCCTGCACGAACGTCACCAGATAACCGTCCGCCGAATCGGCGGCCGCTCCTTCGCGGGGTGCGAACGGAGCCTCACTGCCCCACCGGCCGGGACCGAACCGGTATTCGGTCTTCGTGCCGGCAAGATTGTCGTGGCGCACCAGCCCGTCGAACTTCAGCGTCGACTCGGGCGAGATGTGCACCGCGTAGGAGTACCGGTTCCGCCGTCCGACGCCGCGGGCGTCGACGGTCGGGAACTCGGTGTTGTCGTCGTCGAGCGGCGCCTCGTGGCACGCGCCGGTCCGCAGGTCGAAGCGGTAGCGGTGCAGCTGGGCGTCCAGCCGCAGGTAGGACAGCATCTTCGCGAGCGGCGTGTGCGCGTCGGCCCGCGGCTGCGGGCGCTGCACGCGGCAGACGTCGAGGACGACCTCGTCGCCCTCCTCCCAGGCGTTGACGACGTGGTAGATGTAGCAGGGGCTCGCTTCGAACCACCGGATCTGGCTACCGTCTGCGTAGCGTGGCAGGACACCGAAGCGGCTCGGCATCGAGCGGTCGAAGTGCAGCTTGTGGCGGCCCTGCTTCGCCGCCGCGAGGTCCTGGACCAGCGGCAGGTCCATCAGCACCGCGTAGCGCTCGGTGATGGCCATGTCGTGCGGCAGGCGCGGGCCGGGCAGCTCGACGTCGGTGGTCTTGACGACCCGGCCGTCCGCGCTGATCACGCCGTAGCGCAGGTACGGCGGGCGCGGGCCGTAGTCGAACCAGAACAGCTCGCCGGTGGTCTCGTCGACCTTGGGATGGGCCATCATGTCGCCGGCCAGCGTGCCGAGGAAGTCGTCGGCGCCGAGGGTCTCCAGCGACAGCGGGTCGACCGCGTACGGCGAGCCGCACAGGTACCAGGTGGCGAGGATCCGGCCGCGGTGGAAGACGACGTCGGTGTTGGCGTTGTCCTTGAGGCCCAGGCCGTGGCTGTTGCCGAAGGGGTTGTCCTGCGGGTTCTCCATGACGCCGGTCCAGAGCGCCTTGCCGGCGGCGGACTCGGCCTCGAAGGCCTTCGTGCGGACCCAGCGGTTGCGGTAGCGGGCCTTGCCGTTCTCCAGGTGGACGGCGTGGATCATGCCGTCGCCGTCGAACCAGTGGTAGCGGCCTTCCGGAGCGAACCGCGGGTTCGGGCCGTTGCGCAGGTAGACGCCGTTGAGATCCTTCGGGATCTCGCCGATGACCTGCAGGTCTTCGGCGTCGATCTCGGTGCCGACCGGGGCGTAGACGCCGAGCAGGTAGGGGTTCGCCTCGGCCGCGTCCGCCGTCCGGGCCACCATCAGCGGCTGTTCGGAGGTGCTGGTCATCGGGCTGCTCCCTGGCTGCGCGGGCTGATGGAGACGAGACTATGATTTGTGTACCCAGCTGTCAATAGGCTTCTTTTGGTGTAGTCAGGTGCTACCCTCGGGAGGCGATGTAACGAGGGGGACCGAGTGGTGGAGGCGACTGCACAGCGCATCAGGCCGGCGGGAGATCCGCTGCGCCGGGCGCTCGAGCTGGTCGGCGACCAGTGGACGCTGCTGATCCTGCAGAGCCTGTTCCTGCGCTTCCGGCGGTACGAAGAGCTGCGCCTGCGCCTGGGCATTTCGCCGACGGCGTTGTCCGGGCGCCTGCGGGACATGGTCGACGCGGGCATGCTGACGCGCGTGCCGTACCGGGACGCCCGCCGCACGCGGCACGAGTACCGGCTCACCGAGCGCGGCCTGGAGCTGTGGCCGCTGCTGATCTCGATCTGGGCGTGGGAGCGCGAGTGGGTCGAAGGCCGCCGCGAAGTGCTGCCGACGCTGATCCACCTCGACTGCGAGCTGGCTACATCAGCGCCACTCGGCTGCGCCGCTTGCGGCCGCCGGGTCGACGCGCGCGACGTCCGCGCGGAACGGCTGGACAGCACCGGGGTCGCCGCCGCGACGGCGTCCAAGCGCTTCCGCCGCAAGGACGCGGACTCGCTGGCCGGCGACCCGCTGATGTTCTTCCCGGACACGATGGAGCTGCTCGGCGACCGCTGGTCGACCGGGCTGCTGGTGTCCGCGCTGCTCGGCTGCCGGCACTTCTCGGAGTTCGAGCGCGAGCTGGGCATCGGCCCGAGCGTGCTGTCGGCCCGGCTGAGCAAGCTGGTCGAGGTCGGCGTCCTGCGCACCGGAGCGGCGGCCACCCGGACGGACGCGCGCGACTACCGCCTGACGGCGAAGGGCCTGGCGTTCTTCCCGGCGCTGGCGTTCATCGCGGAGTGGTCACGCGGGTTCGAGGTGACGGGCCAGGAGCCGGACATCACGCTGCACCACGTCGAATGCGGCGAGCGCCTGCGCCCGATGCTGCTGTGCGACCACTGCGGCCGCCCGCTGACCCGCAAGTCGGTGCAGTTCGGCGGCGTGCCCTCGCCCAAACGCTGAAGGGTGACGGAAATCGGCTCGCCAACCGCAGGGAGTGGTGCCAGGCTGGAGCGGTCACACGTCGTCGTTTTCGGAGGTAAGCATGAGTGAACCGGACCCGTCGCCCAGCGGCGAGGAGGACGACGTCAAGCGCAAGTTCCGCGAGGCCCTGGAGCGCAAGCAGGCGCACGCCCGAGCGGGCGCGGCCCACGAGAACGGCGGCGGCAAGAACCAGCACGCCCACGGCCCGGCGGCGAACAAGCGCCAGTTCCGCCGCAAGAGCGGCTGAGCTTCCGGGAACCGACGGCAAGCCTCCGAAGGCCACCACGGACGCGGGTTCGTGGTGGCCTTCGGCGTACCCGGACACGGCGGGCGTCCTAGGGTGGGCCGGGTGCGGTGGGACGAGGCGTGGCGGGTCGTCCGGCACACCGGCTACGCCGGGGTCCGGCCCGATGTCCGGGCGCGGTCGGCCGGCCTGGCCCGGCTGCGGGCCGTCGCCGTGGTGGGCATCGGCCTCTGGGGCGGGTTCCTGGCGAGCCAGACGACGCCCGGGGGAACGGCCGCCCCGCTCGCGTTCGGGCTGGTGGCGGCGACGGTGGTACCCGCGCTCGTCGCCGTCCGTTCGCCGTTGTGGGCGTGGCGGCTTCTCCTCGTCCTGATCCTGGCCACGCCGGTGGCGTACCCGGCTTTGCCGCGGGTGTGGGGCTGGCCGTGGTCACCGGGTCTGGCGCTGACGGCCGCGCTGGTCTGGTTCCTGGTCGCGGCGGCCCACGCGCAGGCGGTCCTGGTCGTGGTCGGCGTGGTGTCGGCCGCCGCGATGGCCGTCTGGGTCGGCGACTGGCGGGACCTGGCGTTGCTGGTGGCCTTGATGACCGCGCTGCTGCTCGGCGGCAACGCGGTGCGGCAGCGGCGGGTCGCCGAACGGGAAAGCGCCGAGCAGCAGCGGCGGCGGGCGGCGGAGGAGACGAGGGCCGCCGTCCTCGAGGAACGCGCGCGCATCGCCCGGGAGCTGCACGACGTGGTCGCCCACCACATGTCCGTGCTCGCGCTGCGCGCCGATTCCGCGCGCTACCGCTTCCCCGGCCTGCCGGACGACCTGCGCACCGAGTTCGCCGAGCTGACCGGGACCGCGCGGGAAGGCATGGTCGAGATGCGGCGGCTGCTCGGCGTGCTGCGGACCGAAAGCACCGCCGGGCCGGTGGCGCCGCAGCCCGGTGCCAGCCGGGTGGCCGAGCTGGTGGAGCGGGTGCGTGCGCTCGGGGCCGTCTGCACCGTGCGGGTGCATGGTGACTTCGACGCGCTCCCGGCGGGCGTCGCGTTGTCCGCCTACCGGATCGTGCAGGAGGCGTTGAGCAACGCGGTCCGGCACGCGCCGGGGGCGGCGATCGAGCTGGAACTGCGGGTCGGCGCCGGTTCCGTGCACGCGGCGGTGCGCAACACCCCGGGTGGTCCCGCCCGGGCGGCGGGGACCACCGGGCACGGGCTGCTCGGCATGCGGGAGCGGACCGCGATGCTCGGTGGCACGCTGGTGGCCGGACCCACGGCCGACGGCGGGTTCGAGGTCGTCGCGGACCTGCCGCTGGACCACCAGGAGGACGTGTGATTTCCGTGCTCGTCGCCGACGACCAGACCATGGTCCGGCAGAGTTTCCGCGCCGTCCTCGACGCCCAGGACGACATCCGGGTGGCGGGCGAGGCCGCGGACGGGGTCGAAGCCGTGACGCGCTGCGCGGAGCTCTCCCCGGACGTCGTGCTGATGGACGTCCGGATGCCCGGCATGGGCGGTCTGGAAGCGGCCCGCCGCATCCTCGGTTCGAGCGGTGACGTCCGCGTGCTGATGCTGACGACCTTCGACATCGACGAGTACGTCTACGGTGCGCTTCGCGCGGGCGCCAGCGGGTTCCTGCTCAAGGACGCGCCGCTGGACGACCTGGTCGTCGCGGTGCGGGTGGTCGCGGCGGGCAATGCCCTGTTCGCGCCTTCGGTCACGCGCAGGCTCATCGGCGAGTTCGCCGTCCGCGGCCGGTCCGCCGAGACCGGCTCCCGGAGCGGCTCCGGGATCGCAGGCTTGACCGAGCGGGAGACCGAAGTCCTCCGCCTGGTCGCGAAAGGACTGTCCAACGCGGAGATCGCCGACGCGCTGGTGATCGCCGAGCAGACCGCGAAGACCCACGTCAGCCGGGTGTTCGGCAAGCTCGGCGCGCGCGACCGGGCGCAGGCGGTCGTGGCCGCCTACGAAGCGGGCATCGTGGTGCCCGGCCGGTAGTACCGGGGTAGCACCCGGGCGCGGCGGCCCTACCCGGGTACCACCGGAAGACGGCACTCCGGCACGACGACCGGGCGCGCGAGACCGATCATCGTGGCGCCATGGGGATCGAGCGGCGCACGGTGATCGTGGCGTTGACGGTGACGGCGGCCTTTGCGCTCGTCGCGGTGTCGTGGTGGGTGCTCGGCCGCCCGCTCGGCGTGGATTCCGCGGTGTACCGCGCCGGCGGGATCGCCGTGCTGCGCGGGGAACCCCTCTACGGGCACCTGTCGGCGCTGCCCGGCTGGGCGCCGGAGCTGCCGTTCACCTACCCGCCGTTCGCGGCGCTGCTGTTCACGCCGTTCGCGGCGCTGCCCGTGCCGTGGTGCTGGGGCCTGGTCGCGATGACCGCGGCACCCGCACTGGTGCTGGCCCTGCGCCCGTACGCACCGGGGGCGGCGGCACCGGCCGCCGCGTTCGCCCTCCAGCCGGTGTGGCAGACCGTCGGGCTGGGCCAGCTCAACCTGGTGCTGATGGCGCTCGTGGTCACCGATGTGCTGCGCCGGCGTGGCTCGGCGGGCGGCGTCCTCATCGGTCTCGCGGCCGCGGTCAAGCTGGTCCCGCTGATCTTCGTCGGGCACCTGCTGCTGACCGGCCGCCGGGCGGACGCGCTCCGCGCTCTCGGCACCTTCGGCGGGGCCACCGCGCTCGGCGCCGTGCTGCTGCCCGGCGATTCGGCACGGTATTGGACGTCCGCCCTGTTCAACGACCACTTCGCGCAGATGAAGGGCTGGGTGGGCAACCAGTCGTGGGCCGGCTTCGCGGCACGGACGCTCCCCGGGCAGGCGTGGCCGCTCGCGGTCACGGTCCTGCTCGTGGTGGGTGCGGCGATCGTCGTCCGATGGCGGCACCGGGCGGGCGACGACGGCGGGGCGTTGCTGGTCACCGCCGGGTGCGGGCTGCTGGTGAGCCCGATTTCCTGGACGCACCACTGGGTGTGGATCGCGCCCGCGCTCGGGTACCTGCTCGCCACCGGCCGCCGGTGGTCCGCGCTGCTCGTCGCGGTGGTGTTCACCGGCTGGACCGTGGCGGTGGTGCCCGGCGGCCAAGGCCGGGAACGGGCCTGGACCACCGGGCAGGCGATCATCGGCAACGCCTACCTGCTGGTCGCCGTCGTCGCGGGCGTGGCGCTCGTCGTGACAGCCCTCCGCCGGGCCCCGACTACGGTGTGAACTCGCCGAGGTGGTCCAGGACCACGAACTCGCTGCGCGGGCTCGCCGCCGCTACCGCCTTCCGCAGCGTCTCGAGCCCGCCGTTCGGATCGTGAGCCTGGCCCAGCGGCAGGTCGAAGTCGTCCCAGTGCGTTGCCGCCACCCAGCGCGGATGGCCCACCGTCCGCAGCAGCCTCGGGGCGTACTCCCGGACCTTCGCCCCGCCCGGCGGGAGCAGGACCACGTCCGGACGCAGCCCCGCCAGCTCGGACTCCACGTAGTTCGAACCGCCGAAGTCCAGCACGCTCGCCCCACCGCCGGACACCAGGTACGCCAGCGTGCCGCCCTCCAGCAGGTCGGAGATCACCCGCGGCCGATCACGGCGGGACAGGGGCCGGGTGCCCGGGAACGCCACCTGGGCGCGGGTTCCCGTGGCCGAATGCAGGGACCGCAGCACCCGGATCGAGTAGCCGTCGAACGTCAGGTCCTCGCCGCCCGTCGCGATCGACAGCTGGTCCTCCGGAGCGCCCAACGCGGCCATGAGACTCAAATGCGTCTCGGTGCCGATGACCGTGGCTCCGGTGCGTTTTGCCAGGTACGGGACGTCCGTCAGGTGGTCGTAGTGGCCGTGCGTCACCAGGATGTGGTCGGCCCGAAGGAAACCGCGGTCGAGGTAGCCGTCGATCAGGGCCCGGTTCACCGAGAGCGGCGTCCGGGGATCCGCGCCCGCCGGGGTGTACGTGCCGGTCTTGAACCGGGTCAGCCACGGGTCGATGAGGACCGTCTTCGGGCCGATGCGGATCTCCCAGCCGTTGTTCCCCCACCAGCGCAACGTCATCGTGGCAGCCCAAGCCGCGCGGGCGACCGCCGGAGCGCCCGCGAGCACGGCCGCCGCCGCGGCGCCCGCGCCGAACAGCCCGCGCCTGCTGATTCCTGTGTCCATGGCGGACACCCGACCACGAAGCACCCGGCGCTGTCCAAGATCACGACACCGCCCTATTGATACGCGAACGGCTATCGTCGCAGCGTGGACCACCTTCGCTCGCTGCGGTACTTCCTCGTCGTCGCCGAAGAACTCCACTTCGGACGGGCCGCCGAACGGCTCGGGATGGCGCAGCCGCCGTTGAGCCAGCGCATCAAGCGGCTCGAAGCCGAGCTGGGCGCGAGGCTGTTCGAGCGCGGCCGCCGCGTCACCCTCACCGAAGCCGGCGAGGTGCTGCGTGCCGAAGCCCGGGACCTGCTCTCCCGGTGGGATCGCATGACGGCGCTCGTCGCGAAGGCCGAACGCGGGGAGCTGGACAGCCTGCGCGCGGGCGTACCCCCGGACCTGCCCGGCCGGGTGCTGGCCGCGATCCTGACGAAGTTCGCCGAGCAGTGTCCGGCCGTCCGGCTGGACCTGCAGGAACTCACCACCGCCGAACAGGCCCGGCTGCTCGCCGACCGCGCCCTCGACGCCGGCCTGCTGCAGCTGCCGGTGGACGCGGCCGGGCTCGAGCTCGGCCCGGTCGTCGACACCCCGCTGGGCGTGCTGCTCCCCCGCGACTCGCCGCTCGCCCTCCGCGCCCGGCTGACCCTCGCCGACCTGGCCGGGGAAGGCCTGGTCCACGCCCCGCGCGCGGCCGCGCCGGGAAGCTACGACACGTTGCTGCGCACGTGCTGGGACCACGGCTTCCGCCCGGCCGCGATCCGGCACGCCCGCAACCCCGAATTCGTGCTCGGTCTGGTCCTGGCCGGGCACGGCGTGGCCTTCGAACCCGGCGCCCGCAAGGAGCCGCGGGTGGTGTGGCGGCCGCTCGAAGGCGAGGTGCTGCGGACCCGGATGGCCTTCGCGTGGCCCTCGACCACCCCGCACCCGCAGGCGGCGAAGCTGGCCGAGGTCGCGGCCGAAGTCCTCCGGCACGACGGTGTCTCGCGGCCGGCGCCGGAGCCGCAGGCGGCCCGGCCGTGGGACGTGTTCTACGAGCGCAGCTGATCGACCGCGACCCAGGTTCCACGGCCACGCCTGCCATTATGCCGCCATGGTGAGCTCCCTATCGCGAGAACGACGAATCATTACGTCGAGACCCATCAACGTTCCCAAAGCCGGTTTGCGACGCATGAAGACCACGACCCGGAAGGCCCGTCGACCACCCGCGCGACGGACGACTCGAGTCGTTGCCTCCCTGAACAAGTTCGCCGTCTGGGAGGGATGGATGCGGCTTGCGTCATTCGCCGCCGTCGTGACGTTGTGGTTCACTGCAAATAATGCCATGACAGGTCAGCAGCAGGCTCAGACTAGCCAATGGCAAGCTCAGCTTGCAGCACAGAGTCAGGAGGAAACAGCCCTGGCCAACGCCTACGGCCAGTTATCATCCGGGAACGCAGTCACGCGGGCCGCCGTCATCCAGAAATTTGCCCACCTCGAGTCCGAGATTCCCGGGGAACGGCAACACATCAACACCCTCGTTCGCAATTACCTCTGGGATGGCCTGCAGCCGAACAGGTGCACGCCGAGCGAGGAGATTCCCGTGGATGTCAAAGCGGCATTCGCGAGTACTTACGACGACTTCAGGATCATCGATTTCAACGACGGTGCCGATTGGGCCACCCTGGATTGCATGAAAAGGACGTCCGCCGACACACTGGAAGTGAAATGGCGAAACATAACCCTGAAAGGCCAATCCGGCTACGCCGAGGACTACTCGGCCACACTGCATATCGACAAGAACGTGTTGGGATTCGGCAAAACAAGGTTGTTCCTGTCGTGCAGCTGCTACGAGCTGAATTATTTCTCAACGAGAGGGGGAGTTGACGGCATGTTTTTGACAAAGACCGGTCCAGACGCGACAGAACCGTATCAGGCGAACCTCGAGCGCAACTGATCGACCGCCGCCCGGGCCGCGTCGCCGATCGCGCGGTCGATGTCCGGGCGCCGCAGTGTCTCCGCGCCGCCCGTCGTGAACACCGCGACCGCGTACGCGGCGCCGTCCGGATAGGTTGCGACGCCGATTTCGTTGCGGATTCCCGGCATCGTGCCCGTCTTGCCCGCCACCGCGACCTCCGGCGGGAACCCCGCGGTCAGCCGGTGCCAGCTGACCTGCGCGGACATCCACTCGCGGACCGGCGCACCCACCTCGTCCGCCCAGATCGCCGCCAGCAGCGCCGTCATCTCGCGCGGCGTGGTCGCGGACGTCCGCAGTGGATCCAGCGCCCGCAGCAGGCGGCCCGCCGCAGTGTCCTCGATGATCGTGCGCAGCACGTCCCGTGGCGCGCCGAGCACCGTCGTGCGCGTCAAGCCCAGCTCCGTCAGCAGCGACCGGACGTTCTCCACCCCGACGCGGTCGAACAGCAGGTCCGCGGCCGTGTTGTCGGACACCGTCAGCGCCAGCAGCGCCGCGTCCCGCAGGCTGTAGGAAACGTCGTCGGCGAACCCCGCCGATCCCGTGCCGCCCAGGCGGTCCGCCGCTGACGCCTGCACCCGGTCGGCCGGATCCAGCAGCCCGGCCGCGACCTGCCGGGCGAATTCATACGCCAGGGGCACCTTCACCACCGACGCCAGCACCACCGGCGAGTCGGCGTCCACGCCCACCGATTCGGACGAACCGAGGCGGCGGGCGTGCAGGAAGCCCCGCACGCCCGCCGCCTCGAAGAACCCGGGAAGACTCACACGGTCAGGATGGACCGCAGCCGCCCGACTTCGGCCATCCGGCGCTCGGCGAGGCGGTCGGCCGCCGTGGCCGGGGGTACGCCGTCCGTCTCGGCCAGTGCGAACACCGCCTTCGTCGTGTCGAAGATGGCCGTCGTCTTGCGCTTGGCGCGCTCGAAGTCGAAGCCGTGGCGCTCGTCGTCGACCTGGATCACGCCGCCCGCGTTCACCAGGTAGTCCGGGGCGTACAGGACGCCGCGGTCGGCGAGCTGCTTGTCGATGCCCGCGTGCGCGAGCTGGTTGTTCGCCGCGCCGCAGACGATGCGGGCGCCGAGCACCGGCACCGTTTCGTCGTTCAGGACACCGCCCAGCGCACACGGCGCGAAGACGTCCAGCTCGGCGCGCAGCAGGGTGTCCACATCGGACGCCACCTGCACGGAGGGGTAGATCTCGAGCGTGCGGGAGATCGCCGGGGCGTAGACGTCGGTGATCGTCACCTGCGCGCCCGCCTCGACGAGGTGCCCGACGAGGATGTGGCCGACCTTGCCGACCCCCGCGACGCCGACGCGCTTGCCGGCCAGGTCCGGGCTGCCCCAGACGTGCTCGGCCGAGGCCCGCATGCCCTGGAAGACGCCGAACGCGGTGAGCACGGACGAGTCGCCCGCGCCGCCGTCCTCGGGCGAGCGGCCGGTGACGTACCGGCACTCGCGGGCCACGACGTCCATGTCCTGCACGTACGTGCCCACGTCGCACGCCGTGATGTAGCGGCCGCCCAGTGACTGCACGAAACGCCCGTACGCGCGCAGCAGCGCTTCGGACTTGAGCGTCTTCGGGTCGCCGATGATGACGGCCTTGCCGCCGCCGAGGTCGAGCCCGGCCAGCGCGTTCTTGTACGCCATGCCCTTGGACAGCGCGAGGACGTCGTCGAGCGCGTCGGCTTCGGTGGCGTAGGGGTGGAAGCGCGTCCCGCCCAAGGCGGGGCCGAGCGCGGTGGAGTAGATGCCGATGATGGCCTGGAGGCCGCTGGCCTGGTCGTGGCAGTACACGACTTGTTCGTGCCCGGTGCCCCGGGCGAACACTCCTTCGGTCACGGGTGGTGACTCCTTTGTCATCCGCGCCCGGTTTCGTGGCCGGGACGCGCGTGAGGGTGGCCGGGAACCGGCGCCGGGCGGAGGTCGTCCGCCACTCGGCCGGGTCCCGGCACCAACCTAGATCTTCACCGTCCGCCGGACCAGTGCAGGTCCCGCCATACGGACCGGTAGCACGGAAAACAGGGGCCCCTGGCTCAGCCGCGCACCACCGTGGCGAGCGTGCCCATCGCCGTCTCCAGCTGGGTGTCGGAGAGGTACGGCGCCGGGCCGAAGCGCAGGTGGGAGCCGCGGCTGTCGGTGCGCACGCCGTGCGCGGCCAGTGCCGTCTGCAGCCCGGCGGCGTCGGCGCAGCGCAGCGCGAGGAACCCGCCGAGCAACCCGAGCGGCGTCTCGCGGTCGCGGGTGACGACGTCCTCCGGCAACCCGAGCTTGTCGAACACCTCCGCGAGCAGGCCCACCTGGTGCTGGGACACCTCCCGCAGGAACTCCGGGGTGAGCCCGTGCTCGGCGAAGAACCGCTGGACCCGGACGCCGCGGTAGTGGCTGGCCGGGTCGTAGGTGGCGCCGGCGAACCGGTCGCCGCCGGTGGCGTAGGGCACCCGGCCGGGGTGGCGGTCGTCGGCGAGGGCGCCGAACTCGGCGTACCAGCCGGTGATCACCGGCCGCAGCTCCTGGGCGTGCGCGGGCAGCCGCAGGAAGCAGTTGCCCTCGCCCAGCTGCAGGTACTTGTAGCCGCCGCCGAGCACCCAGGCGTTGGTGAGCCCGAGGTCGTGCAGCGCGAACGGGACGACGCCGAGCGCGTGGTAGGCGTCGACGACGAGCTCGATCGACCGGCCGCGGCAGACGTCGGCGAGGTGCGCCAGGCCGGGGACCAGCCTCGACGTCTCGAACAGCACGGCCGAGACGAGCACGGCGGCGGTGTTGCCGTCGACCTCGCCGGCGACCCGCTCGGCGAGCGTCGCCACCGGCTCGAGCGGCACCCGCACCACCTCGACGCCCTCCTCTTCGAGGCGGGCGAGCTGACGGCGGAGGGTGTGGAACTCGCCGTCGGTGGTGACCAGGCGCGGCCGCCGCGGCAGCTCCATCGCCGAGAGGAAGCGCAGCACCAGGTCGTGGGTGCTCGCGCCGAGCGCGTACTCGCCGTGCGGGTCGCCGAGCAGCAGGCGGAAGCCCGCGCGCAGCTGGTCCGCCTTCGCGAAGGCACGCTCCCATTTGCCGTCGGCGTCCCAGGCGGCGTCCGCGAAGGACTCCAGGAGCCCCTCCTCGGCGACGTCCGGCCAGGCCTGGTGCGAGTGCCCGGAGAGCAGGAGGCGGTCGGCCACCGCGAACCGGGTGTAGTGCGCGGCGAGGCTGTTGGCGTCCGCGCGCAGGTCGTCCAAAGTGGTCACAGTCGGCTCCGTACGGCCCAGAGATCCGGGAACATCGGCTGGAAAAGCGTGGTACGCAGGTAAGTCGCGCCGGATGATCCTCCCGTCCCGGTCTTGTCGCCGATGGTGCGTTCGACCATCTTCACGTGCCGGTAGCGCCACTCCTGCATCCCTTCGTCGAGATCCACCAGACATTCGGCGACGACCGAGGGTCCCCCGTCGTCGCTGTACACGTCCAGCAATATCGCCTGCAGGGCCGGGGACGGCTCCACCGGTCGAGTGACGTCTCGGTCACACTCGACCGCATAGCCAGAAACCTTGAGGTACGCGAGAAAAGAGTCGAACAAGGACGGTCGCGCCATCGCTTCGGCAATGCGTTTCCGCTGCTCGCCGTCCTCGGGGTAGTGCGCGAACACGCGCTCGTCGCGACGGCCGAGCACCGCCTCAAGCTCGCGGAACTGGGCCGACTGGAAGCCGCTCGAAGCGTCCAAACGGGCGCGGAAACTGGTGAACTGGCTGGGCGTCATGGTTTCCAGCACGTCGATCTGCGCGACGGCGACCTTGAGGATGGTGAGGATCCGGCGCAGGGTCCGGATGGCGTGCGCGGTGTTGCCCTTTTCCAGGTTCGCCTGGAGGAAGGCGGCTTCGTGCAGGATCTGCTTGAACCACAGCTCGTACACCTGGTGGATCACGATGAACAACAGCTCGTCGTGCTCGTCGGAACGCAGGCGCTGCGCGTTCAGCACTTCGTCGAGCCCGAGGTACGAGGTGTAGCTCAGGGCTTCCTGGGTCGCTTGGCTGGGTTCGGTCATCCCTTGGTCACCTCGTCGAAATGGCGCTGCGCGGGCTGCGCGAGCGCGGTGTACAGATCGTGGAACAGCTCGACCGCCGCGGCCCGGCGGTCCGGGGCCGGCACCAGGCCGGCGGGCAGTTCCGGGTCGAGCGACGGGAACATGCGGAAGGTGTGCACCAGGCGGGTGCGCACCTCGAAGGCCTCGGCGTCGGAGATCTCCTTCCCCGCGTACCCGCCGAACTGGCCGACGAACGCGGCGTACCGCGCGGCCAGGTCGTCGAGGTCCCAGGCCCGGCCGGCGAACCGGCGGACGTCGATGGCGGCCGACGGGCGGCCGAGCAGCAGCCCGGCGTGCTCGGTGACGTCGAGTTCGCCGAGCAGGGCGACGACCTCGGCCTCGCGGTCGTGCGGGGCGATCCAGGTGCCGTCGGAGTACGGCCCGAACCCGAGGAACCGCAGCCGCCGGACCAGGCGCTCCCTGGCCTGGCGGCGGCTCTCCGGGATGCTCTGCCACAGCACGGTCCACTCGCCCGCGGCGCGCTCGCGGCGGCCGAGGGAGAAGATCCGCTGGTCGCCGTCGGCGAGCAGCGCGATGGTGCGCCGGGTCAGCGAGTAGTGCACGGTGCGGCCTTCGCGGTGACGCCGCAGGAGGCCGCGGCGCACCAGGCGGGTGAGCGCGATCCGGGCGGCGCCGTCGGAGAAGCCCAGCTCGGCGAGCACCGCGACCAGGCCGCCCGACCACACCCGGCGGGTCTCGCGCGGGTGGACGTAGCTGCCCAGCAACGTCACGACCAGCTCCTGAGGGCCGGTTTCGAAGGCATCGGCAGTCACGGGCGCAACTCTATACACCCCAGGCCGCTGCGGTGTAGCTTGATTTGCGTGACGTACTTCGCGGACCTCACCTCGCCGCAGGTGGCGGCGCTGCCGGACGACGACCGCGTCCCGGTGCTGCTGCTTCCGCTGGGCGCGATCGAGCCGCACGGCCCGCACGCGCCGCTGGGCACGGACCCGCTGATCTCGCGCGGGATGTGCGAGCGCGCGGCTTCCCGCCTGGCCGCCGATTCCGAAGTGCACGTCCTGGTCCTGCCCGAAATCCCCTACGGCGTGACGCGGTTCGCGGCCGGGTTCGCCGGCGGCATCCACATCGGCGAGGAGACGCTGCACTCGCTGCTCGTGGACATCGGGGCTTCGCTGATCGGCCGGCGACTGCGGCGGATCCTGCTGGTCAACAACCACTTCGAGCCCGCGCACCTGGTCACCCTGCGGCGGGCGGTGGAGACGCTGAACTTCGCCTACGACGGGCGTGCCGCCCTGCTCGACCTGGTCCGGCGGCGGCACGCGGAGCGGCTGACCGACGAGTTCCGGTCCGGCGAGTGCCACGCCGGGCGGTACGAGACGTCGCTGGTGCTCGCCGACCGGCCCGAGCTGGTGGACCAGGCGCTGATGCGGACGCTGCCGCACGTACCCGTGAGCCTTGCTTCGGCGCCCGAAGACGGGGGCTTCCTCGCCATGGGGATGTCGGACGCCTACTGCGGCCGGCCCGCCGAGGCGACCGCGGAAGAGGGCGCGGAGACCTTTTCGACGTTGACCGACCTGCTGGTGGAAGCGATCCGGGAGCTGGCCCGTGAGTGAGCCGTTCAACCTCGCCACGCACTTCCTCGACCGGCACGTGGCTTCCGGCCGGGGTGACCGGACCGCGCTGTACGTCGGGGACCGTTCGGTCAGCTACGCGGCGCTGGCGGCGTTGGCGAACCGCGTCGGGAACGTGCTGCTCGACGCCGGTGTCCGCCGTGGACAGCGGGTGCTGCTGGCGCTGAGCGACGGCGACGAGTTCGTCGCGGCCTGGTACGGCGCGCAGAAGATCGGCGCGGTGACCGCCGAGGTCTACCCGTTCCTGCAACCCAAGGACTACGCGTACTACCTCGGCTACACCGAGGCCGTGGTGGTGCTCGCGGACGCCGTCACGCTGCCCGCACTGCGCGAAGCGGGGGCCCGGAACCTCCTGGTGACCGGCGTCCCCTCGGCGGAGCTGCGCCCCGGCGAACGTCCTTTCCGGACACTCGTCGACGCGGCGCCGGACACCCTCGAAGCGGCACCGACCACTGTGGACGACGTCGGGATCTGGAAGTTCACCACCGGCAGCACCGGCGCGCCCAAGGCGTGCGTGCACCCCCTGCGCAGCCCGCTGGAGAGCTTCGAACGGTACGCCGTCCAGGTGCTCGGCCTGCGGGAGGACGACAAGGTCCTGGCCGTGCCGAAGCTGTTCTTCGGCTACGCGCGTGATCTGGTGGCGCTGTTCCCGTTCGGCGTCGGCGCCGCCGGTATCGCGTTTCCCGAGCGCAGCACCGCGGACCTGGTGTTCGAGCTGATCGCCCGCCATCGGCCGACGGTCCTGGTCAACGTGCCGACGATGATGAGCGCGATGGTCGCCCACCCGGCGGCTTCGGAGCAGGACCTGAGCTGCCTGCGGATGGCGACGTCGGCGGGCGAGGCGCTGCCGCCGGAGCTGCACCGCAGGTGGGACGCGGCCTTCGGCGTGCCGGTGGTGGACGGGATCGGCTCGTCCGAGGCGTACCACATCTACCTGTCGAACCGGCCCGGGCGAGCTCGCGCCGGCACGCTGGGCACGGAGGTGCCGGGGTACACCGCGCAGGTCGTCGACGAACTCGGGGAACCGTTGCCGGACGGGGAAATCGGGCCGCTGCGGGTGACCGGACCGACGATCGCCTTGGAGTACTACGGCGATCCGGAGAAGTCGGCGCGGACGTTCGACGGCGACACGCTCACCTCCGGCGACCTCTTCAGCCGCGATCCGGACGGGTACTTCCGCCACCACGGCCGGGCCGACGCGCTGCTCAAGGTCGGTGGCGTGTTCGTCGCGCCCGGCGAAATCGAGGACTGCCTGCTCGGGCACGCCGCCGTGGTCGACTGCGCGGTGGTCGGGCACGAGGCCGACGGCCTGGTCGTCCCGCGCGCGTACGTCGTGGTGCGGTCCCCGGTGTCGGCCGACGAGCTCAAGAACCACGCGAAAGCCCACCTGGCCAAGCACAAGTACCCCCGCGAGGTGGTCTTCATGCCGGAACTCCCCCGCACCGCCAACGGGAAGCTCGACCGGCGCGCGCTGGCGGCCCGCCCGTGAGCCGCCTGGTCGTGGTCACCGGCGGCACCCGCGGCATCGGCGCGGCGATCGCCGACCGGTTCCGCGCGGCCGGGGACACCGTGCTGGCGCCCGGCCGCGCGGACTGCGACGTCACCTCCGAGGAAGCCGTGGCCGAGTACTTCGCTTCGGCAGGCCCGGTGGACGTGCTGGTCAACAACGCCGGCATTTCCTCCAGCGCGCCGGTCGCCCGGACTTCGCTGGCCGACTGGCAGTCGCAGTTCGAGGTGAACGCAACAGGAGCGTTCCTTTGCACGCGCGCGGTGCTGGCCGGAATGCGGTCGCGCGACCGCGGCCGGATCGTCACGGTGGCGTCGACGGCTTCGCACGTCGGCTACCGCTACACGGCGGGGTACACGGCGTCGAAGCACGCGGCGGTGGGCCTCATGCGCGCGGTGGCGGCGGAGCTGACCGGCACCGGCGTCACGGCGAACGCGGTGTGCCCGGCGTTCGTCCGCACCGACATGACGGCGACCTCGGTGGAGCGGATCGTCGCCCGCTCCGGACGGTCCACTTCGGACGCGGAAGCGGCACTGGCGGCGGCGTCCCCGCTGGGCCGGCTGCTGGAGCCGGCCGAAGTGGCGTTCGCGGTGTCCTTCCTGGCGGCCCCGGAAGCCGCCGCGATCAACGGCCAGACCCTCGTACTCGACGGCGGAGGAATCCAGTCATGAGCCCGTTCCGTGCCACTGCCCCGCTGACCCGTGAGTGGGAGCACTTCGCCTTCGCCGTGTCCGACGGGGTGGCCACGGTGACGTTCACGCGTCCTTCGAAGCTCAACGCGCTGACGTTCGACGTGTACGCGGACCTGCGGGACCTGGTCATCGAGCTCCCGCAGCACGAGGACGTCCGGGTGCTGGTGATCACGGGCGAAGGCCGCGGGTTCTGTTCGGGCGGTGACGTCGAGGAGATCATCGGCGAGCTGCAGAAGTTCGAGACGGCGGAGCTGCTGGAGTTCACCCGCATGACGGGCGCGGTGGTGAAGGCCCTGCGCGAGTGCCCGATCCCGGTGATCGCGGCGGTGAACGGCGTGGCGGCGGGCGCGGGCTCGGTGATCGCGCTGGCGAGCGACTTCCGGCTGCTGGCGGAGTCGGCGAAGTTCGCGTTCCTGTTCACGAAGGTGGGTTTGGCCGGGGCGGACATGGGGTCGGCTTATCTGTTGCCGCGGCTGGTCGGCCTGGGCCGCGCGACGGAGCTGCTGATGCTGGGCGACAAGGTGACGGCATCGCGGGCTTCGGAGATCGGGTTGGCTTCGCAGGTGGTTCCCGATGCTTCGCTGGCCTCTGAGGCTTTGGCGCTGGCGCGCCGGCTGGCCGACGGCCCGGCGCTCGCTTACGCGACGACGAAGGTGCTGCTGACCCGCGAGCTGGACATGGACCTGGGTTCTGCGATCGAGCTGGAGGCGATCACCCAGGCGCTGCTGATGACGGCGAAGGACCACAAGGAGTTCTACGCGGCCTGGACCGCGGGGCGGGAGCCGCGCTGGACGGGCCGCTGAGCCCGCTCAAGGCCTGAGCAGCTCGTCTGCTTGGCGACGCCGGCCCGCCGCGCGATCGCCTCGACCGTCAGCGCGGCGAACCCGTGCTCGCACACCAAGCTGCTCATCGATCCCGGCCACAACCGGACCCGCTTCGGCGGCCCGGACGCCCCGCTGGACCCCGCGGAAAGCATCCCGGCGGTCGTCGACGTCCTCGAGTCCGCGAAGGGGCCCGGGCTGCGGTTCCTGGACCGGCACGGCGAAACCGTCCCGCGGTGACCCCGATCCGGACGTTGCTCGGCGTCACCCGACGGCCGGCGTCACCGCGATCGCCGACTCCTCCAACGACCCGAAGTAGAGCTGCCCCTGCCACTCGCGGACGCCCACCAGCATGTGGAACCCGTCGATCTCGCCGCGCAGCTCCCGCACGACCTTCCCGTCCGGTGCGACCCCCAGGACACCCACCTCCCGCCCCGGGCTGGGCTGCAGCGACGTCGGCAACCGGCGGACCCCCGCCCGCAGGAACGCCGGCAGCCGGCGCACCACGTCCAGTGCCGCCACCTTCGGGGACGCCTGGGTGATCCAGATCAGCCCGTCCGTGCCCGTCGAGATGTTGTCCGGGAAGCCCCACAGGCCGTCGACGTAGACGTCCGTGCGGCCGTCGGAAAGCCACACCCTCGACACGCGGCACGCGCCCGTCTCCGCCACCGCCACGAAGGACTCGTCCGGGGCCAGCGCGACGCCGTTCGCGAACTGGAGGCCGTCGAGCAGCAGGTCGATCGCGCCGTCCGCGGAGCGGCGCAGCAGGCGGCCGCCCGCCGTCTGCTCGATCAGGTCGTCGCGCCAGTTGTCGATGCCGAAGCGGCGGGAGGAATCCGTGAAGTAGATCGTCCCGTCGGACGCCACCGCCGCGTTGTTGCAGAACACGAAGTCCAGGCCCAGCGCCGAAGTGGCCAGCACCGAGGGCGAACCGCCCGCCAGCGGGACCACCAGCAGGCCGGCCCGCGCGTCGCAGACCAGCAGCTCGTCTTCGCCGTACAGCTCCAGCCCGAGCGGGCGGCCGCCGGTGTCGGCGACGACGTCGATGCGCCGGCCGTCCGGCGACAGGCGCAGGATCCGGCCGTCGTCGACGCCGGTGTAGATCCGGCCCTCGGCGTCGACGACGACGTCCTCCGGGCCGTGGCCGTTCACCGGGTACAGCGTGACCTCGCCGAACCGCATCGGTGCCTCCTAGCGATAGGTGAGCAACGAGGCCGCGTCCGCCTCGAAGTGCGGGTGCTCGTTGAAGGACAGCATCGTGACGCCGCCGCGGCCGGACACCAGCTTGGTGATCCCGCCGTTGACCGTGACGCGGTTGAGCTTGAGCAGCCCGGCTTCGGGCGTCCCCAGCAGGGCACCGCAGATCGTCGCGATCACGCCGCCGGAGGTGAACACCACGGCGTGCTCGCCCTTGCCCAGCGACGCCACCAGGTCGGCCAGCGCTTCCCGGCACCGGGCGAGGAACGCGGGCCAGGTCTCGGCGCACGGGCCGCCGGCACCCGCCGACGTCCACGCCGCCAGGGCCGCGTCCAGGACGCCCTGGTAGGCCCGCGAATCCTCCTGCGGCGCCCCGCCGGCGTGGTGCAGCGCGATGTCGACGTGGTCGTACTCGTTCCAGCGCGGGTCCTCGACCACCGGGACGTCGCTGCCGAGCACCTTCAGCGCCGTCGCCGCGGTGTCGCGCTGCCGGGCCAGCGAGCCGGACCGGACCTGGCTGAAGACCACCCCGCGCCGCACCAGTTCCGCACCGACCACAGTGGACTGTTCGAAGCCGCGCGGGGACAGCGCGTCGTAGTCCGCCGCGCCGAAGGACGCCTGCCCGTGCCGGACCAGGTAGATCGCGCCCACTACACGCTCCCCTTCGCGATGATCTCGCGGCAGCGCCAGTCGAGGTAGTTGACGAACTGCCAGAAGTCCTTGAACGCCGGGTTGCGGGTGGCGCCGTCGTGGTACCGGCGGTACAGCTGCTGCAGCACCGCGGCGAGCCGGAACAGGCCGTAGACCTCGTAGAACCGCCAGTCGCCGACCGCCAGCCCGGTCTTCTCGGCGTAGCGCGCGACGAACTCCTCGCGGGTGAACATGCCGGGCAGGTGGGTCGGCTGGCGGCGGCTCGTGTGCATGACGCCGTCGTCGCCGGCCTGGACCCAGTAGGCCAGCATGCTGCCCAGCTCCATCAGCGGGTCACCGAGGGTGGCCATCTCCCAGTCGAGGACGCCGGTGATGTTCAGCGTCGCCGGGCCGTCCAAGACCAGGTTGTCGAGCCGGTAGTCGTTGTGGATCAAGCAGATCTTGACCTCACCGGGCTGGTTCGCGGCCAGCCACGCGCGCACTTCGGCGAAGTCGCCGACGTTGTCCGTGCGCGCCGCGACGTACCGCTCCGACCAGCCGCGGATCTGCCGCTCGACGTACCCGGCGCCCTTGCCGAGGTCGGCGAGACCGGCCTTTCCGACGTCGACGGCGTGCAGGTCGACCAGCCGGTCGACGACCTTGCCGGACAGCTCGCGCGCCTGCTCCGGCGTCAGCGTCATCCCCGGCGGCAGGTCGCCGCGCAGGATCAGGCCGTCCAGCTTCTCCATGACGTAGAAGTCGCCGCCGAGCACGGCCGGGTCGTCGCCGAACGCCACCATCCGCGGCACGTACGGGAAGACGGGCTTCAGCGCGTGCTGGACGCGGTACTCGCGCCGCATGTCGTGCGCCGAGGCCGCTTTGTGCCCGGCGGGCGGGCGGCGCAGGATCAGCTCCCGGTCCGGGTACGTCAGCAGGTACGTCAGGTTGGACGCGCCGCCGGGGAACTGCCGGACGTGCGGCGGCTCGTCGCCGAGGCCCTCGACCTTCGCGCTCAGCCAGGCGTGCACCGCGCCCGCGTCGAAGGCGTCCTCCGCGCGGACCTCGACCGGGGCGTTCACGAGAACTTCCGCAGCAGCGCGGCCGGCACCACGCGCATGACGACGCTCAGCGGCACCCACGGCCACGCCGGGACGTAGGCCCGGGCGCGCTCGGCCTCGATCGCCTTGGCCAGCGCTCGGGCGCCGGTGCCGGCCTTGGCCAGCAACGGGTTCCGGCCGATCCGGTCGTTCATCTCCGACTCGATGTAGCCGGGCCGCACGTCGGTGACGGCGATGCCCTGGCGCTTCAGCTCGATCCGGGTGCCGTCGACGAACGCCGAGATCCCGGCCTTCGACGCGGCGTACGCGGTCAGCTTGCCCGGGAACGGGCGAAGGGCGCTGAACGAGGAGATGACGGCGAGGTGGCCGGCGCCCTGCTCACGGAAGATCCCCGCGGCGGCCTCGATCTGGGCGGCAGCCGCGACGAAGTTGACCTCGAGGGTCTGGCGGTTGGCATCGAACCGCCCGGTGCCGACCCGCTGCCCCTTCCCGAGCCCGGCGTTCACAATCACCCGGTCGAGGGACCCGAGGTCGGCGCGGAACTCCTCGAAGACGGCGAACACGCGGTCGTGGTCGGTGACGTCGAGGGTGCGCGTGACGACCTTGATCCCCGGGTGCGCCCCGGTCAGCTCGGCGGCCAGCTTCTCGAGCCGTTCGGTGCGCCGGGCGCACAGCGCGAGGTTGCGCCCCTTCGCCGCGAACTGGCGGGCCATGCCTTCGCCCAGCCCGCTGCTCGCGCCGGTGATGAGGATGTTCTGCCGGAGGACCATGAGGGGAGCCTACCCGCTGGTAACAAGACCGGTGGCCCGGCGCTGGGGGCGTCGCCGGGCCACCGGTCATCGCGCGGTCACCTCGGCCGGTCGCACAACTCGGCCGGGTGAACCGGAGCCGGAACCGCTCGCGCGGCCGGTCACACCTGCGCCCGGGTGGGCCGTGAGGGGGAGGCGGTGCCACCGGCGCAGGCAAGTCATACAAGCGCGTCGGCCCAGGCCGGGGCAATGGTTCACAGTTGCCAGTACTAGCCCGTTCGCCCGAGTGGCGGCCCCGGCGGCACGGCCGAAGAGGGGGGCGGAGACCGCGTGGAAAACTGCTAACGTGCTCCGTGTCGGGGATCGTCGGGGGACGGCATGGGGCGGGTCGGGATTTCAGCGATGGCGGGCAGCACGGTGGGTGACGGCCAGGAGAACGGGCGCACCGAATTCGCCATCCGGCTGCGCGCGGCCATCGCCACCAGCGGGCTCTCGCTCGACCGGATCCAGGCGCGGCTGCGAGCCCGCGGTGTCGTCGTCAGCGTGACGGCCCTCAGTTATTGGCAATCGGGCAAGAGACAGCCGGAGCGGCAGAGTTCGCTTTCGGCGGTGCGCACGCTGGAAGAAATCCTCGACGTCCCCGCCGGTTCCCTGCTCGGGCTGCTGCCCCCGCCCCGCCCCCGCGGCGGCGCCGGCAAGCGCCAGGCCGGCGGCGAGCCGTTGTCGTTCCCGCGCGAGGTGTTGCAGCCGTTGCTGGAGAAGGTGGGCGCGCCGCACGCGCTCGACCGCCAGCAGCCGCTGAAGATGGTCGGCCTGCACGACCTGTGCGAGATCGCCGAGGACGGCGGCCAGCGCGCGGTGACGGCCCGCGCGGTGTTCCAGTCGGCCGCGGACGGCCAGGACCGCTGGCTGCTGGTGTACACCCAGGACGACCCGGCCGCGGGCGTCCCGGAGCTGCACGCGGTGCGCAACTGCCGGATCGGCCGCGCGGAGATCGACGAGGCCCACGGCCTCCTCGTCACGGAACTTCTCTTCGACCAGCCGATCAACCGCGGCGAGACCCACCTGATCGAGTACACGCTGACCAACAGCGGCCCGCCGTACCCGGAGTGCCGCAACACGCACTACCGCGAGTTCCGCCGCCCGGTGCGCGAGTACTTGCTGGAGGTCCGCTTCGCGCGGGGAACGGCGCCGGAGCGTTGCTGGCAGTACTCGCGCAACGGAGCGGACGGGACGTTGGCGCGGCGGGCGTTGAAGCTGGACGGGGCGGACGGCGTGCACGCGGTGACGTTCGACTTCGGGCCGGGGGTTTTCGGCATCGACTGGGACTGACTTCAGCCCAGGCGGGCCGCCGCGACGGTGGCCAGCTCCGTGCGGTTCGCGATGCCCAGCTTCGCGTACACATGCGCCAGATGGGTCTTCACCGTGCCGCGGCTCATGAACAGCCGCGCTCCGATCTCCGGGTTGGTGCACCCCTCCGCCGCCAGCTTCACCACCTCGAGCTCCGTCGGCGTCAGACTGCCCCAGCCGCTCGACGGGCGGCCGCGCGAGCCCCGGGTCCGGCGGACGAACGCCACCACGTCGTCGAGGCCCATCGGCGACGACGCCGTCCCGAACACGTCCAGCTCCGCCTGCTCGAACGGCCGCCGCGGGACGCCCAGCTCGGCCCGGGCCTGCGAAGCCGACACGAACACCCGCGCGGCGTCGGCCTCACGGCCACTGCGCGCGAACAACGCCGTCAGCGCGTCCAGGCTGGCCAGGACACCCAGCCGGAGGCCGTGGTCGAGGCGGAGGCTCAGCGCTTCGTAGTGCAGCTCGGCTGCCTGCGCCGGCTCCGCCAGGTGCCCCTGCTCGTCCAGGGCGTCCGCCAACGGCGACGGCAGCGACCAGCGCCGAGCGAGCTCGACGGCCGTGTCCAGGACCTCCGCGGCCTCGTCGAGCCGGCCGAGCCGACGCAGAAGCGCCCCGCGTTCCGGCAGCCCCTGCGCCGCCATGTACGTCCCGGGCACGGCTTCGCGCTCGAACCAGCGCAACGCCTCCTCGAACCCGCCCCGCCGCCAATGCAGCTGCCCCAGCACATTCGCCATCCCCGGCACGAAGGCGTCGCCCGCCGTCTCGAGCAGCCGCAGGAACGGCTCCATCACCCGGAAGCCCGCGTCGACGTCCCCCGCCGCGCAGTGCACCCTTGCCAAGCAGCACAACGTCGTGTTGACGCGGTGGAAGTCCCGCAACGGTGCGGCGACGTCGACGGCCTGCAGCGCAAGCGAACGCGCCCGCGGTAGGTCCGCCGCCGCCAGCGCGCTCGCCGACTGCACACTGAGGACGGTCGAGGCGAGCCCGCGGTCGCCGCGCCGGAGGAGCCCCTGAGCCGCCTCGGCGAGCAGGGGCGCCGCTTCGTCGTGGCGGTCGCGGATGGTCCGGATGATTCCGCGCAGCATCAACGCACTGTCCCGCGCGAACCCGTCGGTCTCCCGCCCGGCTTCGACGGCGAGGTCCCAGGCGGTGTCCAAATCCGTGTACAGGTGACCGAGCGCCGTCAGGGCGAGGCACCTCGCGCGCAGGTCCGCTTCGCCGAGTTCGGTGGCCAGGTCCAGGCCCTGCCGCGCCGCTTCGAGGTCGAACGGGGCGGTCGTGTCCGCCACCAGGCCCATCCCGGTCAGCAGCCGGGCCTGCACCGGCGTCCGGGCGTCCGGGCAGCGCGCCACCGCGCGCCTGAGGTACGCCAGGCCCTCGTGGCCGCGGCCGTGCAGGTTCCACAACCACGCGACGGCGGCCGCGAGCCGGCGGCCCCGCGCGGGATCTTCCTGGGCCAGTCCCCATTCCAGCGCCGCGCGCAGGTTGTCGCGCTCGGGCTCCACCCGGGCCCGCCAGGCGTCCTTGTCGCGGTCGAGGTCGGGCTCGGCGGCTTCGGCCAGGGCCAGGTAGTGGTCGAGGTGGCGGTCGCGGACGGCGTCGGTCTCCCCCGCCTCGGCCAGCCGGGCGGCCGCGTACTCGCGGAGCGTTTCCAGCAGCCGGTAGCGGCCGTCTTCGGCCAGGACCAAGGACTTGTCGACGAGCCGGCCGAGCGCGGGCAGCACCGCCGGGCCGCCCGCCGCGGCCAAGGTGAACCCGCCGGCGAACACCGCGAGCCGCCGGAACACCGCCCGGTCCTGCGCGTCGAGCTGGTCGTGGCTCCACGCGATCGAGCCTTCGAGGGTCCGCTGCCGCGCCGGCACCCCGCGCGGGCCACGCGTCAGCAAAGCGAACCGGTTGTCGAGGCCGGCGTCGATCTGGTGCGGGGTCAGCGTTCCCAGCCACGCCGCGGCCAGTTCGACGGCCAGGGGGATGCCGTCGAGCCGGGTGCAGATCGACCGGACGGCGGCCGCGCTGGAGGCGTCCAAGGTGAACAGCGGCCGGACCGCGCCCGCGCGCTCGACGAACAGCGCGACGGCGTCCCCGACGGCCAGCGGCGGCACCCGCCACACCGTCTCCCCCGGCACGTCCAGCGGCTCCCGGCTGGTCGTCAGCACCGCGACCTCGGGGCAGGACCGCAGCAGCTCGACCGCGACCTCGGCGGCGCCGTCGAGGACGTGCTCGCAGTTGTCGAGGCAGAGCAGCACCCGCCGGTCGCGCAGGTCCGTCGAGACCGAGCGGGCTGCCCCGACCTGGGGTTCCACCGGGACGCCGAGCGTCGCGGCGACCCGCTCGGCGACGTCGGTGACGGCGTCGAGCTCCACCCACCAGACGCCGTCGGGCCACTCGCCACCGGCCGCGACCTGCGCGGCCAGCCGCGTCTTGCCGCTGCCGCCGGGGCCGGAGAGGGTCACCAGGCGCGTCCCGGCGAGCAGCCGCCGGACTTCGGCGACCTCGGTGTCGCGGCCGACGAAGCCGGTCAGCTGCACCGGGAGGTTGTTCGGGACGGCGTCGAGCGAGCGCAGCGGCCCGGGTGTCCCGCCGAGCTCGAAGACGCGCTCGGGCGCGGTGAGGTCCGGCAGGCGGTGGACGCCGAGGTCGTGCAGCGGCACGGCGTCCCCGAGACCCGCCGCGGCGCGGGCCGACACCAGGATCCGGCCCTCGTCCGCCAGCGCGCGCAGCTGTTCGCAGCGGCGCACGGCCGGGCCGGTGGGCGTGCCGTCGTCGCGGATCAGCACGTCGCCGGTGTGCACCGCCGCCGGGCCGCCGGTCAGCGCCGCGAGCGCCTCGGCCGGGGTCGTGAAGACGGCCGGGGCGGCGTCGCCGGCGCAGAGGATCGTGACCGTGCCCGCCGGGAGGAGTTTCGTCGCAGTCATGACCCGGCCAGTCTGCCAGCGGATCTCGGCCAGGTGGCCGATGTTGCGCACGGGCGCGCCTGCGACCTTCGGATCGTGGAGACGTTCGAGGAACTGCTGGCCCGCTGGCGGGACGCCGACGCGGACGGCGACACCGAGGCCTTGGCGCCGCTGCTCGCCGACGGCTTCCGCGGCGACGGCCCGGCCGGGCGCGTGCTCGGCAAGGCCGGCTGGCCCGGCCGCGTCCCCGCGGGCGCGTTCCGCTGGACGCGCCTGCAGGTGACGCCGTCGGTCGGCGTCGCGACCGGGCACCGCGACGGCGTCGCCTGCACGGTGGTCGCCGAGCGCCGGGACGGGCGCTGGCGGATCGTCAACGTGCAACGCGGGTCATGACCGCTTTGCGGGGGTCCGGGTGGCGAAGCCCCCGGCCCGAGGCGAAGCCTCGGTTGTCACTGCAGCTTGGTGCGCAGCACCTTTCCGGTGGCGTTGCGGGGCAGCTCGTCCAGGAACTCGACGTCCCGCGGCACCTTGTAGCGGGCCAGGTTCGCCTTGACGTAGTCGCGGATCTCGTCGGCGTCCAGCGACGCGCCTTCGGCTCGCACGACGAACGCCTTCAGCCGCTGCCCGAACTCCGGGTCCTCGACGCCGATCACCGCCGCCTCGATCACGTCCTCGCGCTCGACCAGCAGGTTCTCCACCTCGATCGGGAACACGTTCTCGCCGCCGGAGACGATCATTTCGTCGTCGCGGCCGTCGATGAACAGCAGGCCGTCCTCGTCGAAGTGGCCGACGTCGCCGCTGGAGAGCAGGCCGTCGATGATCTCCTTGTGGCGGCCGTCGGTGTAGCCGCCGAAGCTGAGCCCGCTGCCGACGAACACGCGGCCGGTCACGTGCGGCTCGGTGATCCGGACGCCCTTTTCGTCGTACAGCGCCACCTTGCAGCCGACCGGCGCGCGGCCGACCGTGCCCGGGGCCTTCGCCCAGTCCTCCGGCGTCGCGACCGTGGCCACCGCGACCTCGGTCGAGCCGTAGAGGTTGTGCACGACCGGGCCGAACGCCTCGTTCGCGCGGTTGCCCAGGTCCGGCGAGAGCGCCGAGCCGGCGACGAAGATGATCCGCAGCGCGGACGTGTCGTACTTCTGCCGGACGTCCTTCGGCAGGTCGACGATGCGCTGCAGCATGGTCGGCACCAGCACGAGCGCGGTGCACTTGTGCTCGGCGACGCCGCGCAGCGCCTCTTCGGGGTTGAACTTGCGGCGCATGACGACCTTCGAGCCGAGCGCGAAGGACAGGATGAACTGCGAGAGGCCGGTGCCGTGGAACAGCGGCGCGCCCATGTAGGTGGCCTCGTTGGACCGCAGCGGGATCCGGTCGAGGAACTGCGCCGAGGCCAGCGCGGAGGTGTGCGGCCGCGGCGCGCCCTTCGGCGTGCCGGTGGTGCCGCTGGTCAGCAGCACGAACCCGCCCGGCTTGGCCGGCGCGGGCCACGGCCGGTCGTCGGTGCTGGCGATGATCTCGTCGAGCACCGGGACGGTCCGGTCGGTCAGGTCCGAGCCCGGGTCGACCCAGGCGAGGTAGCGGTCGACCCCGTCTGGGATCGCGTCGAGCAGGCCGGTGAACTCCTGGTCGTAGACGAGCGCGGTGACGCCCTCGCGCTGGGCGACGTCGGCCAGCTGCGGCTTCGCGAATCCGGTGTTCATCAGCAGCAGGCGGACGCCGAGCTTGCCCGACGCGGCCATCGTGATGACCAGGCCGCGGTGGTCCCGGCAGAGGGCGGCGACGACCTGGCCGGGCCGGATGCCGCGCTCGGACCAGGCCCTGGCCAGGGCGTTCGACTGGTCGTCGAGCTGCTTGTAGGTGAGCGGGCCGAGTTCGTCGACGATGCCGACGGCGGCCGGGTCGCGGCGGGCGGAGATGTGGTTGGCGCCGGCGAACGGGCCGAACTTCCGCAACGCGACCAGCGAACGGACGCCTTCGTCGACCCTGGGGAAGGGGACCAGGCCCGCCCGCCGCATCACGTCGACGCTGCGCACCGTCTCGGTCACCTTGTCCGCCACCGTGGTGGCGAGCGCGACCAGGCTCATCCAGGCACCTCCGTTGCTGCGGGGAAGAGAGCTAGCGCCGTACCGGCGGTATGGGAGCTACCGGAGAGTAAACCAAGGGTAGGCCGAACGCACCAGCCCGCGAGCGAGCGGAAACTGTCAATGGCATCCGGGGCTTCGCCCCGAGGCGGGGGCTCCGCCACCCGCACCCCCGAAAAATGTCGGTGGTGGTCGGCATGATGTCCGGGTGCAGGTCATTGCGGGACGAGAGGAGGACGGGAGCTTCAGCGTGCACACGCCGTCGTCGACGAAGGATGGCCTGGACCAGGCCGGTTTCGTGGCGCTGGCGCGGGAGCTGGAGGCGTCCCTGGCGCCGCGGTGGGTGTTCCCCTCGGTTGAGGGGACGTACCCGGTGCTGATGGCGGCCGGCCTGCGGGTGCGCCGCTGCTACGACCTCGAGCTGGCCGAGGGGCTGCTGCTGGCGTACGAGGGCGCGGAGACGCAGTCGCGCAGCCTGCGCGCGGCCTGGGCCAGGGCGAACGGTGAGGAGCCGCCGTCCGAGCAGTCCGCCGTCGAGTTGGCGCAGCCGACGCTGTTCGAGACGCGCGTGCCGACGTTGCCGGAGGGCGTGACGGTCGTCACGGCGGTCCGGCGCGTGCTCGCCGAGCAGGAGCGGCGGGTGGCGGCGGTCGAGCACCCGGACCGGATGCGGCTGCTGCTGGCCGCGGAGTCGGCGAGCGCGCTGGCCGCGGCGGAGATGTCGGCCGACGGCCTGCCGTGGCGCGCCGACGTGCACGAGGAGCTGCTGGCGGCGCGGCTGGGGCCGCGGGTGCCCGCCGGGCAGCGGCCGAAGGCGCTGGTCGAGCTGGCGGCGAAGATCAGCGAGGCGTTCGGCGGGCGGCCGGTGAACCCGGATTCGCCGCCGAGCGTGGTCCGCGCGCTGGCCCGCGAAGGCATCGAGGTGCCGGCGGCGCGGAAGTACCTGCTGAAGGGGATCGACCACCCCGCGGTCGGGCCGTTGCTGGAGTACAAGGAGCTGTCGCGGCTGTTCGCGGCGAACGGGTGGGCGTGGCTCGAAGAGTGGGTCACGGATGGCCGGTTCCGGCCGCACTACGTCGTCGGCGGCGTGGTGTCCGGGCGCTGGGCCAGCCGCGGCGGCGGGGCGCTGCAGATCCCGAAGGTGCTGCGGACGTGCGTGCGCGCGGACCCGGGCTGGAAGCTGGTGGTGGCGGACGCGGCCCAGCTGGAGCCCCGGGTCCTCACGGCGCTGTCGGGCGACCGCCGGCTGGCCGACGTCGCGGCGGCGACGGACCTGTATGCGCGCTTGGGCGAGGCGCTGTTCTCGGGCGCGCGCTGGGTCCCGGCCGCGAACGACGACCGCGACGACCGGGCCCGGGCGAAGATCGCGATGCTGTCGGCGATGTACGGCGGCACGTCCGGCGAGGCGGGCCCCTTGCTGGGTTTGCTGCGGCAGCGGTTCCCGGACGCGGTGTCCTATGTGGAGCGTGCGGCGCAGGCGGGCGAGCGCGGCGAGCGGGTCCGGTCCCGGCTGGGGCGCACTTCGCCGGCCCCCTCGGCGGCGTGGCGCGCGTTGACGGGCGGCCTGGCTTCGGACGAAGCCGGGGAGCTGAAGGCCCGGCGGGCTTCAAGGGGCTGGGGCCGGTTCACGCGCAACTTCGTGGTGCAGGCGAGCGCGGCGGACATGACGGCGGTGATGCTGGCGACCCTCCGCACCCGCCTCCCGGAGCCCGCCCACCTGGTCTTCTTCCAGCACGACGAGGTGATCGTCCACACCCCGGCCGAGCTGGCCGCCTCCGTCGCCCGGTCCATCGAGGATTCGGTGACGGAGGCGGCGACAATGCTGTTCGGCCCGGCTTGCCCGGTCCGCTTCCCCATGCAGACGGCCGCGGTAGACACCTACGCCGACGCAAAGTGATTTCGCCACAGCTCTGATCAGTGACCACATGGACGATCACCGGAACACTCCTTCGGCGCAATCGGAATCGCTGCCGGTGAGCCGATTCGCCGGTCGAGTGAAGGCGAATCATCCGACCAGCGCTTTCGCGCGCCGAAGGGCGCTGACTACGTTCAGCTCACATGGCCAAGAAATCGACCAGGAAGCTGCTGGGAAGTTTGTGGGGCTATCTCCTCCTGGCCGCGGTGCTCTGGATGTGGTTCCTCCCCTCGGTCGGTCCCGGCGCGATCGCCATCCTCTCGGGGCTGGTGGTGATCTACACCTTGTTCCAGGCGCCGATGTGGTGCTGTGCTGAAACCCGCAGCCGTGAACTGTGCCGCAACAACGCGTACGGAATCCTGCTCGGCTGCCATTTGCGGCAGCACAAGTGGCAGAAGGTCAAGATGGCCATCCGCCAGCAGTACTGGGGAAAACTGGGGCGCCGGGTATTCAGCAGTGTCGGCGGTCAGGCCGCGACCTTTTCCGCCTTCGCCGGGATGGTTTCCGCGTGCGCGGCAACCGTGACCCTGATTGCCAAATGAGCAGTGATGCCCGGGCCGGCCGCTCCCCGCTTGGGAGCGGCCGGCCCGGCCATTACGGGAACATCGGTAGCGTTTGCGTCATGACGTCCTGGTTCGGCAGTGTCCGGCCCGGGTTGCCGCGGAAGTCGGTCCACACCGGGTGCAGCCGGAAGTCCGCGCCAACCGCCACCGCCGTGTAGTCGCCGATGAACACGCCCTGCAGCTCCTTGCCCGTCTCCGCTCCCGTCGACACGAACTGGACCTGCGGGTTCGCCGTCTGCGTCGTGATCCTGCGCAGCGGGGACAAGCCGTCGCCCCAGCCGGTCGCGTACGCGTGGTCCAGGCCGATGCCGTTCGGGTCGTACGCGCGCGTGTACGTCGTCACCGCGACGCGCCCGCCGAACGCCGCCACCGCCGGGAACACCTCGTCGGCTGCCGAGCCGATCTTCACCGGCTTCGACCAGCCGTGCCGGCCGTCGGACCCGCTCAGGAACGCGTCTCCGTTCGTCTTCACCGACTCGCCGTCTCGGTACGTTCCGTTGCGGTCGTCGGCCCACGTCACCCACAGGTGGTCCGTCACGCGGTCGTACGTCAGCTGCGGGAAGCTGTTGACGCGGAAGTTCTCGCCGGTCAGCGCGTTGTTGGCGACGTCTTCGTCCACCGGGAAGTCGAAGTCGAGCCCCACTTCGGTGTGCCGGAACGTCCGGCCGCCGTCACGGGAGGTCGCCACCACCACCGCGTCGTGGTCGGCCGGCTGGTCGCACGCCGCCGTCGCGCAGACCGACGTCTCGTACGCCACCTGGAGCGTCCCGTCGCGGGTCACCACCGGGTTCGAGCCGCTGCCGAACGGCGTGATCCCGCCGTGGAACCCGGTCAGCGACGGCGAAATCCGGCGGAGCGGCGACCAGGTCCGGCCGAAGTCGCGGGACTTCGACAGCACGATCGGCGATTCGACGAACGCGCCGGACGCGTCGTAGGTGAACTGCGTCCACGTCACGTAGACGTCGCCGGACACCGGGTCCGCGGCGATCCACTCCTTGTCGTTGAAGATCCGCGCCGGCGTCGGCGTGCCCGCCGGGGTGACGCCGTCGAGGTGCAGGATCGCCGGGTCGCCGAAGCTGCGCCCGCCGTCGTGGGACACCGACACCGCGATGCCGCTGGCGAGCTGCTGGTCGTCCGGCACCTCGGCCCGGCTGAACACCAGCGTCGCGTAGTACACCGTGTTGTGCGGCCCGAACGCGATGGCCGGGTCACCGGCGGCGTCCATGTAGGACAGTGGGGCGGGCGCCCCGGTCGGGTAGTCCAGGTGCGGCAGCTGGACGTTCGCCCAGGTCCGGCCGCCGTCGAACGACGTGTAGGCGAAGCCGCCCGAGTCGTTGCGGGCCTCGCGGGTGTTGTACAGCCGGTAGTCGTTCGACCCGGCGACGATGTTGCGCGGGTTCTCCGGGTTGACGGCGACGGTGGTCTCGTTCTGCGCCGTGCTGCAGCCGGTCTGGCTGCCGGTCGGCACGATCTTGTCCCCGTCGATGACGTCGGTGTTCGGCGCGAGCGGCCGGTAGGGGTTCGGCTTGCCGAGGTAGGTCTGGCAGAGGGCGGACAGCGCGGGATCGTCGCCGCCCTCGTCCTCTTCCCCTTCGGCGAACTGCTCCTTGAGCAGCGGATTCGGGACGTTGTGCGGTGGCTCGGCGGCAGCGTGCGCGGCCGGCGCGAAGACGACCGGCGCAAGGAGTGCGAGGCAGGCGATGACGATTCTTCTTCTGGCGGACGAAACACCCAAGGACATCGGACAGTCCTTTCCCAGGAAGGTCTCCGGCCGACCCAGGCTTGTCCCGCGGTGCACCGCGGTCAACCGACGGAAGTTCGAAGCCGGACATTCCGGTTTTTCGGTAATGTGGAACAATGATCGATTACGGCCCCGCGCGACCTCCCGCCGGACCGGCCGTTCCCGTGGTTCGGGTCGGCGGTGACGCCGACGCTGATGGTGCCGGCCGGCTCCGGCACGTGGCCGCGCTCGGCGTCGCTGGGCGGACGCTGTCGTTCTCCGCGGCCCAGCTGCCGATTCCCGCCGGGCCGTTCCGGGTCGACCTGACCGGCCCCGGCGGAGAAGCCTGGACTCCTCTAGGCCAGAGCGTCGTCGATCGCCTTCGTGATCCGCTTGAGCGACACCGGGTGCGCCGTGCCCAACGTCTGGGCGAAGAACGACACCCGCAGCTCTTCGATCATCCACCGCACCTCGTTCAGCGCCGGTGACGACGTCCCCGGCGGCAGCGATGCCACCGCGTCGGCGTATTCACCCTGGATCCAGGCGATGTCCGCGGTCCGCTGCAGGTCGCGCGTCGGCTCGGTCGGGAGTTTCTCCAGCCGTCGCGAAATCCCCTGCAGGTACCGGACGACGTGCCGGAGCCGCCCCGCGCCGGTCGCCGTCACGAACCCCGGGTACACCAGGCCGGCCAGCTGGGCGCGGATGTCGGCCAGCGACTCGGCGGGACCCCGCGCCGACGGCAGGGCCACCTCGACGTCGTTTGCCGCGCGGAGGATCTTCTCCACGTCCGTCAGCACGTCGAGCACCTGCGGGTGCAGGCCCGCGCGGACCTTCTCCAGCAGGACCTTGAAGCCGGTCTCGTCGAACACCGGGCCGCCGCCCGCGGCCATCAGGGCGTCCACCGCGCAGTCGACGCAGTCCTCGAGCAACGCCGCGACACTGCCGTGCGGGTTCCGGTTCAGCACCAGCTTCGACGAATTGGACAGCGACCGCGTGATGAACTTCATCGGCGAGCTCAGGTTCAGCCGCAGCATCCGCCGGGTACCCGCCCACATCGCGTGTTCCTGCTCGGCCGGGGTGTCCAGCAGCCGCACGGCCACCGAAGCACCCTCGTCCACCAGCGCCGGGTACGCCTTGACGTCGTGGCCGCGCTGCTTCGACTCGAACACGTGCGGCAGCGCCCCGAACGACGGCTTCGTCAGCCCGGCCTTCTCCAGCGTGTTGGCCGCCTTGGAGATCGTCTCACGCACCTTCGGCGCCAGCCGCCGCTGCAGTTCCGCGACGTCCTTGCCCTCGGCGACGCGCTTGCCCCGCTCGTCCACCACCCGGAACGTCATCTTCAGGTGCTCCGGCACCGAAGCCAGGTCCCAGTCCGCATACGGCACCGTGATGCCCCGCAGAGAACGCAGTTCGCGGCCGAGCACCTCCAGCAGCGGACCGTCCGAAGGGGACACTCGCGAAAGGACGTCCCGAGCGGTGTCCGGCGCCGGGACGAAGTTGCGGCGCAACGCCTTCGGCATCGACTTGATCAACTGCGTGACCAGTTCCGCCCGCAGGCCCGGCACCTGCCAGTCGAACCCGTCCGGCGTCACCTGGTTGAGCACCGGCAGCGGGACGTGCACGGTGACGCCGTCGGCGTCCGCGCCCGGCTCGAACTGGTAGGTCAGCTTGAAGACCTGCGTGCCCTGCGTCCACGAGTCCGGGTAGTCGCCCTCGCGGACGCCGCCCGCCGTCTCGTTGATGAGCATGGACTTCTCGAACGAAAGCAGGTCCGGCTGCTCGTGGCGCGCCTTCTTCCACCAGCTGTCGAAGTGGCGCACCGAGACGACGTCCGCCGGGACGCGGGCGTCGTAGAACTCGTAGAGCGTCTGGTCGTCGACCAGGATGTCCCGCCGCCGCGCCCGGTTTTCGAGGTCCTCGACCTCTTCCAGCAGCGCGCGGTTCTCGGCGAAGAAGTGGTGGCGCGTCTGCCAGTCCCCCTCCACCAGCGCGTGCCGGATGAACAGCGCCCGTGACATCTCGGGGTCGATCCGGCCGTAGTTGACGCGGCGGTCGGCGATCAGCGGGACGCCGTACAGCGTCACCTTCTCCGTCGCGATCACCGCGCCCTGCTTGCGTTCCCAGTGCGGCTCGGAATAGGACCGCTTCACGACGTGCTGCGCCAGCGGCTCGACCCACTCGGGTTCGATGCGCGCGTTGACCCGCGCCCACAACCGGGACGTCTCGACCAGCTCCGCCGACATCACCCAGCGCGGCTGCTTCTTGAACAGCGCCGAGCCCGGGAAGATGCCGAAGCGGGCGCCGCGCGCGCCCAGGTAGTCACCCTTGGCCGGGTCCTTGAGCCCGATGTGCGACAGCAGCCCGGCGATCAGCGACGTGTGCACGCGCTGCGGGTCGGCCGGTGTCGTGTTCGTGTTCAGCGAGATCCCGAGCGGCTTGGCCAGCTGGCGCAGCTGGCTGAAGATGTCCTGCCACTCGCGCAGCCGCAGGTAGTTCAGGTACTCGGTGCGGCACATCCGGCGGAACTGGTTGCCGGACAACGCCTTCTGCTGCTCGGCGACGTACTCCCAGAGGTTCAGGTAGGCCAGGAAGTCCGACGTCGGGTCGGCGAACCGGGCGTGCTGGGCGTCGGCCGCCTGCTGCTTCTCGGCCGGCCGCTCGCGGGGGTCCTGAATGGACAGCGCGGCGGCGATGATCATCACCTCGCGGACGCAGCCGTTCTTCGCCGCCTCCAGGACCATCCGGCCCATCCGCGGGTCGACCGGCAGCTGCGCGAGCTTGCGGCCGATGTCGGTCAGGCTGCGGTCGGACCCGGTGCTCGAAAACGCGCCCAGCTCCTGCAGCAGGCCGATGCCGTCGCTGACCTGGCGGCGGTCCGGCGGTTCGACGAACGGGAACGCGGCGATGTCCCCGAGCCCCAGCGACGTCATCTGCAGGATGACCGACGCGAGGTTGGTCCGCAGGATCTCGGGATCGGTGAACTCGGGCCGGCTCTCGAAGTCCTCTTCGGAGTAGAGCCGGATGCAGATGCCGTCCGACGTGCGGCCGCAGCGGCCCTTGCGCTGGTTCGCCGACGCCTGCGACACCGGTTCGATCGGCAGCCGCTGCACCTTGGTGCGGTGGCTGTAGCGGGAGATCCGCGCGGTGCCCGGGTCGACGACGTACTTGATGCCCGGCACGGTCAGCGACGTCTCGGCGACGTTCGTCGCGAGCACCACCCGGCGCCCGGTGTGGGACTGGAAGATGCGCTGCTGCTCGGCCGACGACAGCCGCGCGTACAGCGGGAGGACCTCGGTGTTGCGAAGGTTCGCCCGGTTGAGGACGTCCGCGGTGTCGCGGATCTCGCGTTCGCCGGAGAGGAACACCAGGATGTCGCCGGGGCCTTCGGCGCACAGCTCCTCGACGGCGTCGAGGATGCCCTGCGTCTGGTCGCGCTCGTCGTCGCCCTCGGGGTCGTCCGGGTCGACGAGCGGCCGGTAGCGCACCTCGACCGGGTACGTCCGGCCGGAGACCTCGACGATCGGCGCGTCGTCGAAGTGCTTCGAGAAGCGCTCCGGGTCGATCGTCGCCGAGGTGATGATGACCTTGAGGTCCGGGCGGCGCGGCAGCAGCTGCTTGAGGTAGCCGAGGATGAAGTCGATGTTGAGGCTGCGCTCGTGGGCCTCGTCGATGATCAGCGTGTCGTACTGGCGCAGCGAGCGGTCGGTCTGGATCTCGGCGAGCAGGATGCCGTCGGTCATCAGCTTGACCAGCGTGTCCTGCCCGGACTGGTCGGTGAACCGGACCTTGTAGCCGACGGCGTCGCCGAGCTCGGTATGGAGCTCGCTCGCGATCCGGTCGGCGACCGTGCGCGCGGCCAGCCGCCGCGGCTGGGTGTGCCCGATCTGGCCGCGGATGCCCCTGCCGAGCTCCAGGCAGATCTTCGGCAGCTGGGTGGTCTTGCCCGAGCCGGTCTCGCCCGCGACGATCACGACCTGGTGCTTGTCGATGGCGGCGGCGATCTCGTCCTTGAGCTTGCTGACCGGCAGCTCTTCGGGATATTCGATCTTGGGCACGCTCTCGCGCCGCGACTGGACGCGCAGCTCGGCCTTCTCGACGTCGGCGGCGATCTGGGCGAGGACGGAGTCGCGGTTGCGGGCTTTGCGGGCGCCTTCGAGCCGGCGGCGCAGCCGTTGCTCGTCACGCGGCATGAGCTCGGGCAGGCGCGCACGCAGCGCGGCGAAGGGGGATGGCTCGGACATTCTTGGTCCAAGGATAGCCGTGCGTGACGAACCGGGCTCCCGAATATCCCCGCCGCGTGACGGGACGCACGCGAAAGGCCCCCTCACCGGCGGCGAGGGGGCCTCACGGGCGATGCGTCAGCCGGGCTGGCCGGGCTGCTGCGGCGGCTGGACCGGCGCCTGCGGCGCGGCCTTGGCCCGGCTCAGCGCCACCGAGCCGCCGATCAGCGCGAGACCGACCAGGCCGAGGATGATGCCGAAGAACGGCTGCATGTCGCTGGCCCAGGACAGGATCCGGAACTCGTAGTCGAACTGCTCGAGGACGATGGTGCCGAACCCGAGCACCGCGCACAGCACGCCGATCCGCATCATGATCGAAGACATGGGAAACCCCCTCGTGAAAGGACTGATGGAACCACCGGTCCGTCCCCGAGCGGCCGTGGTGAGGCAGAAATGTAGCGGCCCCGGTCCCGGCTGTCTCCGGAATTCCCGATTCGTTACCTCATGTCCGCTGCAGCGAGTCCGGGCCCAGGTCGGCGAGGGTGCGGTGGCCGGACAGCCCCATGGTCAGGTCGAAGTCCGCCAGGAGGCTGCGCAGGACGTGCCGGACCCCGTCCTCACCCGCGTGGGCCAGCCCGTACACCCACGGGCGGCCGACCAGGACCGCCCGGGCGCCCAGGGCGATCGCCTTGAGGACGTCGGCGCCGGTGCGGACGCCCGAGTCGAACAGCACCTCCAGCCGGTCGCCGACCGCCGCGACGATGCCCGGGAGCGCCTCCAGCGCGCCGATCGCGCCGTCGACCTGGCGGCCGCCGTGGTTCGAGACCACGATGCCGTCCATGCCCGCTTCGGCCGCGCGGCGGGCGTCGGCGACGTGCTGGATGCCCTTGAGGACGATCGGGCCGTCCCAGTGCTCGCGCAGGAACGGCAGCTGGTCCCACGTCCGGTCGGTGCCGGTGAGCATGCCGATCCAGCGCAGAATCGCCATGTTCAGGTCCTCTTCCGGCGTCTTCTCCAGCAGGCCGCGGAACACCGGGTCGGTGAACGGGACGGCGCAGCCCTCCCCCTTGAGGAACGGCAGGTACGCCTGGTCCAGATCGGACGGTCGCCAGGCCAGCGTCCACGTGTCGAGGGTGACGACCAGCGCCGTGTAGCCGGCGTTCTTCGCCCGGGTCAGCAGGCTCGCGCAGACGTCGTTGTCGCCGGGCCAGTACAGCTGGAACCAGCGCGGGCCGTCACCGTTGGCCGCGGCGACGTCCTCGATGCCGGTCGACGAGGCCGTCGAGAGGGTGAACGGCAGCCCGACCGACGCGGCGGCGCGCGCGGTCGCGCGCTCGGCGTCCGGGTGGACGATCGACTGGACGCCGACCGGCGCGACGGCCACCGGGGCGGGCAGCCGGGTGCCGAGCACGGTCGTGGCCAGGTCGCGGTCGGTGGCGCCGGTCAGCATCCGGGGCACGACGCGCCAGCGGTCGAAGGCCTCGCGGTTGGCGCGGGCGGTGGCGCCGGAGCCGGCCGCGCCCGCGACGTAGGAGAACGGCCCGGGCGCCATGAGCTCGCGCGCCGACGCTTCGAGCTTCGTCGCGTCGGTCGAGCACGGCGGCAGCTGACCACCGAGTCCCTGCAGGTAGATCTCGTTCTGATAGCTGCCGAAGCGTTCGGTCACGGTTGCCTCCTCGCGTTCGAGGGGGCACTGTACCCGCCGGTAGTTCACCCGGCGCCGGGATGTGACCGGTGGGTAACCTGAGCGCGCCGACGTCCCAGCGAAGGAGCAGACATGCGCGCGTACGACGTGGTCCTGTTCGGCGCCACCGGGTTCACCGGCGGGCTGACCGCCGAGTACCTGGCCCGGCACGCGCCCGCGGACCTGCGCTGGGCCCTGGCCGGGCGCAACCGCGGCAAGCTCGAAGCCGTCCGGGCGCTGCTCAGCGAGATCGACGACCGGTTCGCCGCCCTCGACCTGCTCGTCGCCGACTCCGGCGACCGGGCGTCGCTGACGGAGGTCGCCTCCTCGGCGAAGGTGGTGATCACGACCGTCGGCCCGTACCTGACGCACGGCGAGCCGCTGGTGGCGGCGTGCGCCGAGGCGGGCACCGACTACGTCGACCTGACCGGCGAGCCCGAGTTCGTCGACCGGATGTACCTGGCGCACGACCGGCGCGCCCGTGAGACCGGGGCACGGCTGGTGCACGCGTGCGGGTTCGACTCGATCCCGCACGACCTCGGCGCGTGGTTCACCGTGCAGCAGCTTCCCGAAAGCGTGCCGCTGCAGCTCGCCGGTTACGTCCGGGCGGGCGGGATGCCCTCGGGCGGCACGTTCCTGAGCGCGCTGACCATCATGTCCCGCCTGCCGGCCGGCGCCCGGGTGGCCCGCGAGCGGGCGGCGGCCGAACCGCGGCCGGCCGGCCGGTTCGCCCGCGCCCCGCTCGGCCGCCCGCACCGGGTCCCCGACCCGGGCTGGTGGGCGGTCCCGCTGCCGACGATCGACGCCGAAGTCGTCCGGCGCTCCGCGGCCGCGTCCGAGCGCTACGGCCCGGACTTCACGTACCGGCACTTCGCCGCGGTGAAGCACCTGCCGGTCCTGGCGGGCGGCGTGGCCGGGGCCGGCGCCCTGCTCGCCGCGGCGCAGCTCCCGCCGGCCCGCCGGGCGCTGTCCCGGCTGCTGGCCCCGGGCCACGGCCCGAGCCCCGAGCGGCGCGCGCGGTCGTGGTTCTCGGTGCGGTTCTTCGGCGAGGGCGGCGGTTCGCGGGTGGTGACGGAGGTGTCGGGCGGCGACCCGGGCTACGACGAGACGGCGAAGATGCTGGCGGAGTCGGCCCTCTGCCTGGCGACCGACGACCTCCCGGAGACCGCGGGCCAGGTGACCACGGCGACCGCGATGGGCGGCGCGCTGGTGGACCGGCTCACCAAGGCGGGCATCGGCTTCACGGTTCTCTGACTTTCACGCTTTTCACAGTGCGGCAGCGTGAAATTCCGGCGCTGTGATGAATCTTCTGACGGTCCTGTTCCGCGGTTAGCGTCGATCGGGTTCTCCCCTTTCCCCTTCGCGTTTCCAAGGAGCGTCATGAGATTGCCCCAACGGTTCGCCGCGCTCGGCGGCGCGACGGCGGCGGGCATGGTGGTGGTCGGCATCGCCGTCGCCGCGCCCGCGCAGCCCGCCCCCGTTCCTCCGCCGTCCGCCGCGCAGGCCCAGGCCAACGCGACCGGCGCCGCCGCCGGCCTGGTCGCCGCCCGCCCCGCCGCACTGCACGCCGGGAAGCACGACCGGTTCGTCCAGCGGGACGTCCGGTCGGCGGCCGGGCTGTCGTACGTCGTCTACGACCGCACCTACGACGGCCTGCCCGTGATCGGCGGCGACCTGGTCATCGCCACCGACGCCGCCGGCACGGTGAAGACCACCTCCGTCGCGCAGCAGCAGGCTCTCGGCGACCTCGACGTCCACGGCGCGAAACTGACCGCCGCGCAGGCCGAAGCCGTGGCGCGCCGGCAGGTCCGGGGGCCCAAGAGCCTGCTGGGCGGGAAGCTCGTCGTGGTCGCCGAGGGCACCGGACGGCTCGCCTACGAAAGCAACGTCGAAGGCACCGACGAGCACGGCGAGCCGAGCAGCCTGAGCGTCTACGTCGACGCCGTGGACGGGCGCGTCCTGCGGACGGTCCAGCACCTGGCCGCGGGCACCGGTACCGGCAAGTGGAACGGCCCGTCGCTGCCGTTGAACACGACGAAGTCCGGCAGCACGTATTCGATGGCCGACCCGAACACGCCGAACCTGGATTGCCGCAACTACAGCAGCGACTCGGTCCTCACCGGACCGGACGACAGCTGGGGCAACGGCAGCGGCACGAACATCGAAACCGGCTGCGCGGACGCGTTGTTCGTCGCGCAGACCGAGAAGAAGATGCTTTCGGAGTGGGTGGGCCGCAACGGCTTCACCGGCAACGGCGGCGCCTGGAAGATCCGCGTCGGCCTCGACGACGAGAACGCGTACTACTACAACTCCCGGCCGGCGTACGTGAACCTCGGCCACAACCCGAGCGGTGAGTGGGTCGGCTCGCTGGACATCCTCGGCCACGAGATGGGCCACGGCATCGACGACTACTCCGGGTCCGGCGGCTTCTCCGGCGGCGGCACCCAGGAGTTCATCGCCGACACCTTCGGCACCGCGACGGAGTTCTACGCGAACGAGCCGTCCCAGTACGACCCGCCGGACTACGCGATCGGTGAGGAGGTCAACCTGGTCGGCACCGGCGCGATCCGGTACATGTACGACCCGTCGAAGGTCGGCGACCCGAACTGCTACTCCAGCTCGACGCCGAACGCGGAGGTGCACAAGGCGGCAGGCCCCGGCGACCACTGGTTCTACCTGCTCGCCGAGGGCAGCAACCCGACGAACGGGCAGCCGACGAGCTCCACATGCAACAACAGCACGGTGGCGGGCATCGGCATCCGCAAGGCGATCAACATCATGCACGGCGCGGTGCAGCTGAAGACGTCCGGCAGTTCGTACCTGCGCTACCGGACGTGGACGCTGCAGGCCGCGAAGAACCTGTACCCGAACAGCTGCGCCGAGTTCGACGCGGTCAAGGCGGCCTGGAACGCGGTGAGCGTCCCGGCGCAGTCCGGCGACCCGACGTGCACCGGCACCCCGCCGACCACGTCGACGACCCCGACCACGCCGCCGACCACCACCACTCCTCCGGGCGGGTGCAGCGGGCAGCTGGTGCAGAACCCGGGCTTCGAGTCCGGCAAGGCGTCCTGGACGGACCCGGACACGACCATCGGCCAGTGGGGCAGCCAGGCGCCGGCGCGCTCGGGCAGCTACGACTCCTGGCTCGGTGGCCGGGGCTCGGCGCACACGGACACGCTCACGCAGGCCGTCACCATCCCGGCCGGCTGCAAGGCGAGCCTGACGTTCTGGCTGCGCGTGTGGACGGCGGAGACCGAGAACGTCGTCTACGACAAGCTCGTCGTGTCCGCGGGCTCGGCGACGCTGGCGACGTACTCGAACCTCGACCGCAACTCGGCGTACGTCCAGAAGACGCTCGACCTGTCTTCGTACGCCGGCCAGACGGTGACACTGAAGTTCGCCGGGACGGAAGACCAGTCGCTGCAGACGTCGTTCGCCGTGGACGACACCGGGGTCACCCTGAGCTGACCCCGCGGGGCCTGCCACCTACTTTGGTGGCAGGCCCTCGTTGCGCCGCGGGCATCCGGTACTCATGCTTACCCGGATGGAGGCGATTCCCGCGGAGGTCGCCGCGACGGTCCGGGAAGGACCGTTCGCCGCGGCCTTCGACCAGGCGATCCGGCAGCGCGGCCTGAGCCTGGAGGCCCTGCAGCGGCGGATGGCGATCCGCGGCGCCCAGGTCAGCCTGGCCACGCTCAGCTACTGGCGGCGGGGTCGCCGTCACCCGGAGGGCCGGCGTTCGCTGCACGCGGTGACCGTCGCCGAAAGCTGCCTCGGCCTGCCCGCGGACGCGCTGACCAGCCTGGTGACGCGGCCGCGGGAGCGCCGTGCGCAGCCGTGGCCCGGCGGGGTCAGCCTGGCCAGCGCGCTCGGCTCCGCGCCGACCGACCTGGCGGCCTGCGACGGCATCGACCTCGACGGCAACGCCCGGCTCGCGCTCGTGTCGGTGCACCAGCGGGCGACGCTGGGTGCGGACCGCACCGAGCGGTCGGTGCGCACGGAGCTGGTGGTGACCAGCCGCGCGGACGGCGTCGACCGCTGGGTGTCGTTCTTCCGGCCGCAGACCGGCGGGGGCCGCCGGCCGGTGCTGCGCTCGGCGCACTGCTGCCGCCCGGGCCGCGTCCGCCGGGACGCGGCGTCCGAACTGGTGGCGTGCGAACTGCGCTTCGACTACCCGCTGCGGGCGGGCGAGACGTACGTGTTCGACTTCGAGTTCGCCTACGACGGGGAGCCACCGGAGACGAACTACCTGCAGTTCGGCGTGCGCGCCCCGGCCCGCCAGCTCGTCCTGCAGGCGTGCTTCGACCCGGCGGCGGTGCCGGTCCGGTGCTACCGCTACGCCGGGGAGGCGGCTTCCGGGCCGGAACTGCCGGTCGGTCCGAGCGGGACCAGCCACATCGCGGTGCTGGACGCGCAGCCGGGCGTCTACGGGATGTGCTGGGAGTGGGACTGACCGAGCTCGTAGTCGGCTTCCCGGAACTCGCCCACCTGCGCCCGCAGCCGCCCGGTGGAGAACGGCCAGCTGAAACTGTTGCGGCCGTTCGCATCCGTGTAGTAGCTCGCGCAGCCGCCGGACTGGTACACCGTGCCGGGCAACGCCGCCTGGACCTGCGCGTTGAACGCCGCCTGCGCCTCCGGGCGGACCGACAGCGACGTCCCCTCCGCACGCAGCGTCCGGGTCACCGCCGCGACCGTGTGCCGCAGCTGGGCCTCGACGATCGTGAACGCCGATGAGTGCCCGGTGCCGAGGCTCGGGCCCAGCAGCAGGTACAGGTTGGGGAACCCGGCCACGGACGTCCCCGCGTACGCCTGCGGGCTGCCCTTCCAGTGGTCGTCGAGGCTGCGGCCGCCGGCGTCGAACACCCGCGCCGAGATCGGCATGTCGAGGATGTGGAAGCCGGTGCCGAAGATGATCGCGTCGACCTCCGCCGCCGAGCCGTCCGCGCCGGTGACCGTGCTGCCGGAAACCGAGCGCACCGCCGTCGGATGGACGTCCACATGGGACCGTGTCAGCGACCGGTAGTACGTGTTCGACATCAGCAGGCGCTTGCAGCCGAGCGTGTAGTCCGGCGTCAACGCCCGGCGCAGCGCCGGATCCCGCACGGCGAGCCGCAGGTGGGCGAGCCCGATCTTCTGCACCTGCCGCAGCAGCCACGGGTGCCGGAAACCGAACCCGAGCGTCTCCATCAGGCCGTATTCGGCGCCGCGCAGGGCCCGCTGCAGGGCCGGGAACCGCCGCAGGAGGAACCGTTCGACGCCCGGGACCGCGTGGTCCGGCTTCGGCAGGACCCACTGCGCCGTGCGCTGGAACAGGTGCAGCCGGCCCACCCGGGGCACGATCTGCGGGACGAACTGGACCGCCGACGCGCCGGTGCCGATCACCGCGACCCGCTTGCCGGTCAGGTCGTAGCCGTGGTTCCAGCGCGCCGAGTGGAAGACCTCGCCGGGGAACCCGGCCAGCCCGGGCAGGTCCGGGATCAGCGGTTCGTGCCAGGGACCGGTGCCGGCGACCAGGATCCGGGCGGTGTAGGGCCCCTTCGACGTCTCCAGCTCCCAATGGGACTCCCGGGCGTTCCACTGGGCGCGCGTCACCTCGACGCCGTAGCGGATCTTCCCGGTGACGCCGAAGCGCGCCGCCGTGTCCTGCAGGTAGGCGCGGATTTCCGCCTGGCCGGCGAAGGCGCGCGTCCACTCGGGATTGGGCGCGAAGGAGTACGAGTACAGCGCGGACGGGACGTCGCAGGCACAGCCGGGGTAGGTGTTGTCGCGCCAGGTCCCGCCGAGCGCGTCCGCCTTCTCCAGCACGGCGAGGTCGCCGACGCCGGCCTGGGCGAGACGGATGGCGGCCCCCAGCCCCGACGCCCCGGCACCGACGACGAGGACCGCGAAGTGACGTTGTTCCATTTTCGGAGACTAACAGTATCTGAAAACCATCGGTACCCCGATTCCGCGGTTGGCTAGAGTTGCGGCATGGCCCGACTCACCCGCGCGGAAAGCCAGGCGCGCACCCGCGAGCAGCTGATCGAGACCGCCAAGCTGCTCTTCCTGCGCGACGGCTACTCGGTGACGTCGCTGGAGAAGGTCGCCGACGAGGCCGGGTACTCGAAGGGCGCGGTGTACTCGAACTTCCGCAGCAAGGACGAGCTCTGCCTGACGGTGCTCGACCGGATCCACGACGAGCAGGTCGCCCTGGTCGCCGAAGCGCTGGCCGGCGCCGAGGGCGTCGAGGGGCTGCTCGCGGCGTTCCAGACGTGGGCCGAGCGCAGCATCGGCGACGAGGCCTGGACCGCCCTGGAAGTCGAGTTCGCGACGAACGCGCGGCGCGACCCGCACGTGCGCGCCGAGCTGGCCGCGCGCGACAAGGCCATCCGCGACACCATCGCCGGCCTGCTCACCGGGTACGCCGAGCGGTTCGGGATCACGCTGCCGATGTCGGCCGACGATGCCGCGACGGCGTTGCTCAGCCTGGGCATCGGCCTCGGCGTCCAGCGGGCGATCGACCCGACGATCCCGGTGTCCGTGCTGCCGGACGTCATCCGCCTGTTCGCCGGGGCGCGCTGACCGTCCTTTGCGGACCCTGTGCGGTGGTCTGGACCGTTCACGAACATGAACGGATTCCACCTCTTGTGGAGCTCGCTGACTCTTCGCTACCGTGTCGCTACGCCGCAGCTCCACCCGCCTCACCCGTACCGCCGTGATCCGACGGCGCACCCCGCGGAAAGGGTCCCCTCCCCATGAGCAAAAAGTTGCGGCCGGTCCTCATCGGCACGCTCGGCGCCGCGTCCGTCGCGGCCCTCGTGATCACCACGCCCGCGTTCTCCTCGGCCGCTCCGGCGCCGGTGAGCGCGTCGGTGCTCGCCGCCGGCGACCTTTCGGCGCCGGCGAAGAAGGAGATCGCGATGAAGCTGGTCTCCAGCGCGGAAAACTCGTCGCTGGACTGGAAGGCGCAGTACAAGTACATCGAAGACATCGGCGACGGCCGTGGGTACACCGCGGGCATCATCGGCTTCTGTTCCGGCACCGGTGACATGCTCGAACTCGTCGAGGCGTACACGAATTCGGTGCCGGACAACCCCCTCGCGAAGTACCTTCCGGCGCTGCGCAAGGTGAACGGAACGGACTCCCACGCGGGTCTGGGTTCGGCGTTCGAGAGCGCCTGGAAGCAGGCCGCGGCGACCACGGCGTTCCAGACGGCCCAGAACAACGAACGCGACCGCGTCTACTTCAACCCGTCGGTGAACCAGGGCAAGGCGGACGGCTTGAGCAACCTCGGCCAGTTCGCGTACTACGACGCGATCGTGATGCACGGCCCCGGCGACAGTTCCGACAGTTTCGGCGGCATCCGCAAGGCCGCGATGAAGAAGGCGAAGACCCCGGCCCAGGGCGGCAACGAAACGACGTACCTCAAGGCGTTCTTCGACGCCCGCAAGGTGATCATGAAGCAGGAAGAGGCGCACGCGGACACGTCCCGGGTGGACACCGAGCAGCTGAAGTTCCTGAACGAGGGCAACTTCGACCTGCACACGCCCCTGAAGTGGAAGGTGTACGGCGACTCGTACACGATCAACTGAGCCGGGTCCGGCTTGTCTCGGGCGCACCGGAAGCGCTCGAGGCAAGCCGGGCTACCGGACCAGAAGTTCCTCGGCCGTGCGGGTGTTCAGGATCCGCTCCGGCCCGATGCCCGCCTTGATCGCGCGCTCGCACCCGTACCCCAGCCAGTCCAGCTGCCCCGGCGCGTGGGCGTCGCTGTCGATCGTGAATTCACAGCCGAGCTCCGCGGCCAGCCGCAGCAGCCGCATCGGCGGGTCCAGCCGTTCCGGGCGGGAATTGATCTCCACCGCGACCCCGTTCTCGCGGCACGCCGTGAACACCTTCTCCGCGTCGAACTCCGACTCCGGGCGCCCGCGCCCCACGACCAGCCGGCCCGTGCAGTGCCCCAGCACCCGGACGTGCGGGTTGCGGACCGCCGCCACCATCCGGCGCGTCATGTCCCGCGCCGGCATCCGCAGCTTCGAATGGACGCTCGCCACCACGAAGTCCAGCTGCCCCAGCAGTTCTTCTTCCTGGTCCAGCGAGCCGTCGTCGAGGATGTCGACCTCGATCCCGTGCAGCAGGCGGAACGGGGCCATCAGCTCGTTGGCCTTCGCGACGATCTGCATCTGCGTCCGCAGCCGGTCCGGGGACAGCCCGTTCGCCACCGCCAGGCGCGGCGAATGATCCGTCAGCACCATGTACTCGTGGCCGAGGTCGCGGCCCGCCACCGCCATCTCGCCGATCGAACTGCCGCCGTCCGACCAGTCGGAATGGGTGTGGCAGTCGCCGCGCAACGCCGACCGCAGGGGTTCTCCGCTCGGCAGTTCCTTCTCGACGATCTTCCCCCGGTACGCCGGATCACGGCCGGCCAGCGCGTCCTCGATGACCCCCGCCGTGGCCTTGCCGATCCCCGGCAACGACGTCAGCGTGCCGTTCTCCGCCAGCTGCGCCAGCTTCTCGGCGCCGGTCTTGTCGACCGTCGCCGCCGCGTTGCGGAACGCCCGGACGCGGTAGGTCGGCTCACCCGCGCGTTCGAGCTGGAACGCGATCTCCCGCAACGCCCATGCCGGATCCATGGGATCTGTCTACCCCCTCCGGGGCAGTTGATGCAGCTCGACGTCCGCCAAAGCACCCTCGCGCACCACGGCGGTCTGGTACGTGCAGTACGGCTGGCGACGGCGATCGGTCGGCGAACCCGGGTTGAGCAGGCGCATCCCGGACGGCGTCACGGTGTCCCACGGGATGTGGCTGTGGCCGAAGACCAGCACGTCGGTGTCCGGGAACTGCGCGTCGCACCGCTGCTCACGGCCCTGCTTCGCGCCCGTCTCGTGGATCACCGCCAGGCGGACGCCGGCCAGCTCCGCCCGCGCGATCTCCGGCAGCCGGGCCCGCAGCGCCGGGCCGTCGTTGTTGCCGTACACGCCGATCAGCCGCTTGCTGCGCTCCGCCAGCTCGTCCAGCAGGGCCACTTCGACCCAGTCGCCCGCGTGCACGACGACGTCGGCGGCCGCGACCTCGGCCCACACCTGCGGCGGCAGCTCGCGGGCCCGGGCCGGCAGGTGGGTGTCCGAGATCAGCAGCAGCTTCATCCGATGGCCTTGAGCACGCGGTCCAGGAACCCGCCGATGTGGTCGCGCAGCAGCGCGGCCGCACCCTCGGCGTCGCCCTTCTTCGCCGCCGCGAGGACCGCCTTGTGCTCGGTCCACTCCTTCTTCCAGCTCGGGTTGGCCTCCCAGCCGACGACGCTGATCAGCGCCGCGCGGTCCTTGAGGTCGTCGAGGATGCTGACCAGCAGCGGGTTGCCGCAGCCGGAGTAGAGGGCGCGGTGGAAACGGCGGTTCAGCAGGCTCAGCGCGGCCTGGTCCTTGTCCGCGATGGCCGTCGACGCCTCCTTCAGCGCCTCGGCCGCGTCTTCCAGCAGCTCCGGGTCGTGCCGCTCGACGGTCCGCCGGACGGCCTCCGGTTCGAGCACCATCCGCACGTCGTAGACGGACTTCGCGAGCTCGGCGTCGACCGTGATCACCGACGCGCCCTTGTACGGGCTGAACGTCACCAGCCCGGAGTTGGACAGCACCTTGAGCGCCTCGCGCACCGGGGTCTTCGACACGCCGAGCCGCGCGGCCAGCTCCGCCTCGACGAGCGGTTGCCCGGGGACGAGTTCCCGGGTCAGGATGCCGCGGCGGATCTCCTCCAGGACCACTTCGGTCCGGGAGGCGGGCAGGCTGAACGTCCCGGTCATGGCGCGCTCCCTCGATCTGTGAACCCCAATTCAACCAGGCGCCTCGATCGTATATCAGATGCCATACTGGATCGCATGAAGAAACCCGAGGAACTCCGCAGCCACCGGTGGTTCGGCGGCGACGAACTGCGCAACTTCAGCCACCGCGCCCGCAGCCGCCAGCTCGGCTACAACCCGGAAGAGCACCTCGGCAAACCCGTCATCGGCATCCTCAACACCTGGTCGGACATCAACCCGTGTCACATGCACCTGCGCGAACGCGCCGAGCAGGTCAAACGCGGTGTCTGGCAGGCCGGCGGCTTCCCGGTGGAGTTCCCGGTCGCCACGCTGTCGGAGACCTACCAGAAGCCGACCCCCATGCTCTACCGCAACCTCCTGGCCATGGAGACCGAGGAAATCCTGCGGTCCTATCCGATCGACGGCGCCGTCCTGATGGGCGGCTGCGACAAGACCACGCCGGCGCTGCTGATGGGCGCGGCCAGCGCCGGGCTGCCGGCCATCTTCGTCCCCGCCGGGCCGATGCTGCGCGGGCACTGGCGCAACGAGGTCCTCGGCAGCGGCACCGACATGTGGAAGTACTGGGACGACAAGCGCGCCGGGCTGATCGGCGACGCCGAAATGTCCGAACTGGAGCGCGGGCTGGCTCGCTCGCCGGGCCACTGCATGACGATGGGGACGGCGTCCACCATGACCTCGGCCGCCGAAGTGCTCGGCGTGACGCTGCCGGGCGCGGCGTCGATCCCCGCCGTCGACTCGGCGCACCACCGGATGGCCGCGGCCAGCGGCGCGCGGATCGTCGGCATGGTCTGGGAGGACCTGACCATCACCCAGGTGCTCGACAAGCGCGCGTACGCCGACGCGATCACCACCGTGCTCGCGCTCGGCGGCTCGACCAACGCCGTCATCCACCTGATCGCGATGGCCGGCCGCAGCGGGATCGGGGTCTCGCTCGCCGACTTCGACGCGATCGCCCGCCGCGTGCCGGTGCTGGCGAACATCCGCCCCGGCGGCGACTGGCTCATGGAGGACTTCTACTACGTCGGCGGCCTGCCCGGGCTGTTGTCGCGGCTGACCGATCTGCTGCACCCGGACCGGCTCACCGTCACCGGCCGGACGCTCGGCGAGAACCTAGCGAGCGCCCGCGTCCACAACGACGATGTCATCCGGACGCGGGACAACCCGGTCGCCGCCGAGGGCGGGGTCGCGGTGCTGCACGGCAACCTGGCGCCCTCGGGCGCGGTCATCAAGCACATCGCGGCCGAGAAGCACCTGCTGACGCACACCGGCCCGGCCGTCGTGTTCGAGAACTACCCCGACCTCAAGAAGCGGATCGACGACCCGGCGATCACCGCGGACTCGGTGCTGGTGCTGCGCGGTTCGGGTCCGCTCGGCGGCCCCGGCATGCCCGAGTACGGGATGCTGCCGATCCCCGCCCACCTGCTCGAACAGGGCGTGCGGGACATGGTCCGGATCTCCGACGCGCGGATGAGCGGGACGAGCTACGGCGCCTGCGTGCTGCACGTGGCGCCCGAATCGCACGTCGGCGGCCCGCTCGCCCTGGTCCGCGACGGCGACCTGATCACCTTGGACGTTCCCTCACGGACGCTGCGGCTCGAGGTGTCCGATGCGGAACTGGAGCGGCGGCGTGCCGAATGGACCGCCCCGGCCCCGCGGTTCGAACGCGGTTACGGCGCGCTCTACTCCGAACACATCACGCAGGCCGACGAAGGCTGCGACTTCGATTTCCTCGCGCGGGCGGGCCGCAATCCCGAACCCGACGCCCGGTGAATTCACTGATCCGTGACCGATTCATCCCCCATAAGGGCGAGTCGTACGGCTTGTCCGGGTGCCCCGTACGCTGGTCCCGTCACCGTCGCAACCCGGTGCCGCGTCGAAGGGGTGGAGAGTTGCCGCACGAACCGCACTGGCCCGACTCGCACGGCGAGCAGACCGACGTCCTGCCCGTCGTCCGGCCCGAGCCGGAACCGGGCCCCGCCACCGCGAAGCGCTCGTTTCGCAAGGCCGGCCTGATCGCGGGCGGCGTCTTCGGCGTGCTGGTCGCGATCTACGGGATCGACATCCTGATCAGCCAGGGCAGCGTCCCGCGCGGGGTGACCGTGGCCGGCGTCGACGTCGGCGGCATGGGCCGGGAAGCGGCCGAACAGGAACTGCGCGGGAAGATCGAGCCGCGGCTGACGCGCCCGCTCGCCGTCACCGCGGGCGAGTACCAGGGCACGCTGTCGCCGACGCTCGCCGGGCTGAAGCTCGACTGGCCGCAGACCCTCGACCAGGCCGGTGAGCAGCCGCTGAACCCCTTCACGCGCCTGGCGTCGCTGTTCTCCAGCCGCGAGGTCGGCGTGGTGAGCCACTCCGACCAGGCGAAGCTCACCGCCGCGCTGGAGGCGCTGCGCGGTCAGGTCGACCGCGACCCGGTCGAGGGCACCGTGAAGTTCGAGGGTGCCGAACCGGTCGCCGTCCCGCCGAAGGCCGGGCAGAAGCTCGACGTCCCGGCCGCGACCGCCGCCGTCGTCGAAAAGTGGGCGAGCGGGGAGACCCTGGCGCTGCCGGTGACCAGCACGCCGGTGCGCACCACGCCCGAAGGCGTCCAGGCGGCGCTCGACGGGTTCGCGCGGCCGGCCGTCTCCGGCCCGCTGGTGGTCAAGGGCGAAGGCAAGAACGCGACCGTGAAGCCGGAGGCGATCGCCGCGGCGATCAGCTTCGAGCCCGCCGAGGGCGGCGGCCTGACGCCGAAGATCGACAACGCGAAGATCGCCGAAGCCGCCGGGCCGCAGCTGAAGTCCACCGAGAAGGAGGGCAAGGACGCGACCGTCGTCTTCGAGGGCGGCAAGCCCACGGTCGACCCCTCCACCGACGGCCGGACCGTCGACTGGGACCCCAGCCTCAAACCGCTGCCCGACGTGCTGAAGAAGACCGACGGCCGCGAGGTGGCCGCCGTCTACAAGGACAGCCCGGCGAAGGTGACCACCGCGCAGGCGAACCAGCTCGGCATCAAGGAGGTCGTCGGCGAGTTCACCACCCAGAAGTTCGCGGCCGACTCCGGGGTCAACATCCGGACCGTCGCCCAGAAGGTGAACGGCGCGATCGTCAAGCCAGGGGAAACGTTCAGCCTCAACGGGTTCACCGGCCCGCGCGGCACGGCCCAGGGGTACGTCGAGGCGGGCGTGATCAAGGACGGCGCGCCCGGCCGAGAGGTCGGCGGCGGCATCTCCCAGTTCGCGACCACGCTGTACAACGCGTCCTACTTCGCGGGCCTGAAGGACGCGGGGCACAAGGAACACAGCTACTACATCAGCCGCTACCCCGCCGCGCGCGAGGCGACGGTGTTCCAGAACCCCAACGGCTCCAGCGTCATCGACCTCAAGTTCACCAACGACGCGCCGACCGGCATCGCGATCCAGACGATCTGGACGCCGTCGTCGATCACCGTGAAGCTGTGGGGCACCAAGCGCTACACCGTCGAGTCGATCGAAGGCGCCCAGACCAACCAGAGCGACCCGCCGACCAAGCCGGGGCCGGCCGAGAACTGCCACGCCTCGAACGGCGCGCCGGGGTTCACCACCAGCAACACCCGCGTGCTCAAGGACGCCGCCACCGGCCGCGAGGTCAGCCGCTCGACCCGGACCGTCCACTACAACCCGCAACCGAAAATCGTCTGCGGCGAGGGGCAGTGACCTCCTAACGGACGTTCACGCTGGGCGTTCGCGGCGGTACCCTGAGTGCCCATGAGCGGGCGCGCGGTCGGGTTCCGGGACGTCCTCGCCGTGACCGAATTCCGGGCGCTGTTCTCCGCCCAGCTGGTCTCGGTGACCGGTGACCAGCTGGCCCGGGTCGCGCTGTCGATCCTGGTGTACGACCGGACGAACTCGCCGGGCTGGGCGGCGCTGACGTACGCGCTGACGTTCCTGCCGGACCTGGTCGGCGGGCCGCTGCTGTCCGGGCTCGCTGACCGCTATCCGCCGCGCACGGTGATGGTCCTGGCGGACCTCCTGCGGGCGCTCGCGGTGGCCGTGATGGCGGTGCCCGGCCTCCCGCTCCCGGCGGTGGCGGCGCTGCTGGTCGGCGTCCAGCTGTTCAACCCGGTCTGGAGCTCCGCGCGGGCGGCGCTGCTGCCGCAGGTGCTGCCGGGCGAGACGTTCGTGCCGGGGATGGGCCTGCTGATGATGCTGGTCCAGGCGGGCCAGGTCGCCGGCTTCGCCCTCGGCGGCCTCCTCGTGGCGGGCCTGGGCACGAGCGGCGCCCTCCTGACGGACGCGGCGACCTTCGCGGTGTCGGCCCTGTTCCTGGTCGCCGGCGTGGCCCCGAGGCCCCCGGGCTCGACGGGCGCGCGCTGGTGGCGCCACATCCGCACGGGCTGGACGGTGGTGGCGGGCGACCGCCGGCGGCTCGCCCTGGTGGCGCTGGGCTGCGTGTCGGGGATCTACATAGCGGGCGAGGCGATCGCGGCACCGTACGCCGCCGAGCTCGGCGGCGGCGCGGTGGTGGTCGGCCTGCTGCTGGGGGCGTTCGCGCTGGGGAATGTGCTGGGGATGGCGGCGTTGTCCCGCATCCCGCAGGCGCACCGGGGGCCGCTGCTGGGGCCGCTCGCGGTCCTGGCGTGCGCGGCTTTGGTGGGGTGCGCGCTGCGGCCGGACCTGTTGGCCACGTTGGCGCTGTTCACGCTGTGCGGAGTGGCCAGTTCGTACAACTTGATCGCGAACACGACGTTCGTGCAGCTCACGCCGGAGGGGCAGCGCGCCCAGGCGTTCGGGTTCGCGTTGACGGCGTTGCGGGTCTCGCAGGGGCTCGGTGTGGTGCTCGCGGGGCTGGCGGCCGAGCGGTGGGCCCCGCACGGGGTGGTGGCGGGGGCGGGCGCGGCAGGAGTGCTGGCGGCACTGGGCGCGGCCCGGCTGTGGCGGCGGGCGGATCCCCGGTGACGGGGGTTGAGAGGGCTGGGCAGGCGCGATCGGCGCGGTGGCGGCACGCCCCAGCTGCGGCGCGGGCGCAATCGGATCCCCGGTGACGCCGCCGCAAGACCGGGGCAGGCGCGAATGGCGCGACTCGACCGGGCAGACCTTCAGCGCCCCCGCGGCAAGGCCCGAGCAGGCGCGGCCCGACCGAGCGGCGTGCACAACCGGACCCCCGGTGACCGGCGCGGAGGCCGGCCACCGGGTACTGGTCAGGCCTGCGTCCAGTCCGTGGGGATCCGGCGCGGGGTCCAGTCGGTGGGGCACTCGGCTGGCGAGACGCCGGGCCGGGTCCAACCCGTCGGGAGCTCGCGGACCGTCCAGTCGGTGGGCAGTTCGCGGGCGGTCCAGTCGGTCGGCAGCTGCCGCGGAGTCCAGTCCGTGGGGATCGCGCGGGTCCAGTCGGTGGGGAGCTGTCGCGTCCAGTCGGTCGGCCGCTGCGCGCGGCGGCGGGACGGGACGATGTTGGCGTTGGGCAGGAAGTGCGACATGATTTCTCCAGTTCCGTGAGGGATCTTGCACGGTGAGTGACCGGACGGTAGCCCGACCAGCCTAGTGACACACCGCGTTCATTCGATTACAGTGACGAATTCTGCGAAGAGTTTCATCCTGAGCAGAAGGGCGTTTCGTGGGATTGTCCGGGTCCCCAGGGCGAAAGCCCAGCTCAGAACGTCCACGATCAGGTTTCCGAACGTGGGCGATGTGGAAGCTGGCCACTCCGGTGTTCGGCTACGTCCTCATTGTCGACGCCCTGGCGCTGATCGCGGTCGTCTCGACGGCCGCACTGGTGCCGATCACCACCCAATCGTTGCTCTGGTGTGGACTGATCCTCGCCGGTGAAGTCGTGCACCTCGAAGCGGCGCAACGCATCGAGCGCATCCGGGAGCTGGCCGCCGACGGCCGGCCGCACATGCACCTGCAGTCGATCTGGATCTTCGCCGGGCTGCTCCTGCTGCCGCCGCCGTTGGCCACCTTGGTCATCGTCGTCAGCTATGCCCATTCCTGGTTCCGGGTCTACAAACGGCGCGGTGTGATTCACCGGAAAGTGTTCTCCGGTGCGACCGTGATCCTCGCTTGCGCCGCCGCGGGGGCGGTGCTGTGGGCCGGCACCGGGCACGTGGCGCCCTACGTCCCCTACCTGGACGGCTTCGGCGGGATGCTCGCGCTGCTGACGTCCGGGATCGTCTACTTCGGCCTGAACTACGTGCTCGTGATCCTCGCGATCCTGATGAGCAACCCGGGCAAGCCGCCGCGGCAGGCGTTCGGCAACCCGTCCGACGTGCTGATCGTGCTGGCCGCGGTGGGGGTCGGCTGCGGGATCGCGCTGGTGATGACGGTCCGGCCGTGGCTGCTGCCGGTGCTCATGGTGACGCCGGTGGCGCTCCACATCGGCCTGCTGCTCCCCCAGTTCCAGGCGGCCGCGCGCACCGACTCCAAGACGGCGCTGCTCGCGCCGGAGTTCTGGGTGCAGCTGGCCCGCAACGAACTCGCCCGCGCGGCGGAGCTGTCCTCGACGGCCGGCGTGCTGATGATCGACATCGACCACTTCAAGGCCATCGACGACGGCAACGGTCATCTGGCGGGCGACGAGGTCCTGCGCGCCGTCGCGGCAGCCATCCAGGGCTCGGTCCGCGGCGGCGACTACGTGGGCCGCTTCGGCGGCGACGAGTTCGTGGTCCTCCTGCCGGGCACGACCAGTGCGGAGATCGCGTCGGTCGCGGACCGCATCCGCCGGGCGATCGCCCGGATCGAGGTCCCGGTCCCGGTGATCCGCCCGGGCAAGCCCGAGGTGATCAGCGGCCTGACGGCTTCGATCGGCGCGGCGGTGTACCCGGAAACGGCCACGGAGTACACGATCCTCCTCCAGGCCGCCGACGACGCGGTGTTCGAGGCGAAGGCGGGCGGCCGCGACCGCGTGGTCCTGGCGACCGCCCGCACCGAGCTCACCCGCCCGGAGATCCCGGACGCCCGCTAAGGCAGCGTCGCCAGGGATTCCTCGAGGACCGCGTCGGACAGCTCGTCGTCCACCATGTTCCCGGCGAGGTACGCCCCATACGCCGGCAAATCCAGGTGGGCGTGGCCGCACAACGCCGTCAGGATCACCTTCTCCTCGCCGCTTTCCTTGCAGCGCACCGCTTCCTGAATGCACGCCGCCAGCGCGTGCGTCGGCTCCGGTGCCGGGATGATGCCCTCCGAGCGAGCGAACCGGACCCCCGCCGCGAAGCACTCCTGCTGACCGATGGCGATCGCCTCGATCAGGCCGAGCTCGAAGATGTGCGAAATCAGCGGGGACATCCCGTGGTACCTCAGCCCGCCCGCGTGGATCGGGTCCGGGATGAACTCGTGGCCGAGCGTGTGCATCTTGAGCAACGGCGTGAGCCCGGCCGTGTCACCGAAGTCGTAGGCGTACTTCCCGCGCGTCAGCGAGGGGCACGCGGCCGGCTCGACCGCGCGGATCACCGGGTTCATCCGGCCCGCCAGTTTCTCGCGCAGGAACGGGAAAGCGAGCCCGCCGAAGTTGGACCCGCCGCCGGTGCAGCCGACCAGGACGTCCGGGGTGTCGCCGGCCAGCTCGAACTGCTTGAGGGCCTCCTCGCCGATCACCGTCTGGTGCAGCAGCACGTGGTTGAGCACGCTGCCCAGCGCGTACCGCGCGTTCGGGTCCTGCGCCGCCTGCTCGACGGCTTCGCTGATCGCGATCCCGAGACTGCCCGTGGAATCCGGGTGCTGCTTGAGGATCGCGCGGCCGGACTCGGTCAGCTCGGACGGGCTCGGGTGGACGGTCGCGCCGAACGTCTCCATCATCAGCTTGCGGTAGGGCTTCTGGTCGTAGGACGCGCGGACCTGCCAGACCTCGCACTCCAGCCCGTACTGGGCGCACGCGAAGGCGAGCGCGCTCCCCCACTGGCCGGCGCCGGTCTCGGTGGTCAGCCGCGTGACGCCCTCGGCCGCGTTGTAGAACGCCTGCGGCACCGCGGTGTTCGGCTTGTGCGACCCGACCGGGCTGACCCCCTCGTACTTGTAGTAGATCCGCGCGGGCGTGCCCAGCGCCTTCTCCAGCCGGCGCGCCCGGAACAGCGGCGACGGGCGCCAGAGCCGGTAGACCTCCCGGACCTCCTCCGGGATGTCGACATAGCGATCCGTCGTCACTTCCTGGGCGATGAGCGCCTGCGGGAACAGCGGCGCGAGGTCGTCCGGGCCGACGGGCTCGCGCGTGCCGGGGTGCAGCGGCGGTGGCGGCGGCTCGGGCAGGTCGGGGATGACGTTGTACCACTGGGTCGGGAGATCGGCTTCGTCCAGGACGTATTTGGTCTGCTCAGCCATCACGCCTCCTTGGTCGGCACCCCAACTTAGGACGCTCCCGGCCGCGGAACCAGTACGGTGATCGGGTGACGAACCCGATGCTCGCCGACCTCCCGATCTGGCACCCCCCGTCCGGCCGCGGGCCCGGCCTGGTGCTGGTCCAAGAGATCTTCGGCCTCGACGACTACCTGCGTTCGGTCGCGGCGGACCTGGCCGCCGCGGGATACGTGGTGGCGGTCCCGGAACTGTTCTGGCGGACGGCGCCGGGCTGGTCCTCGACGCACGACGAAGCCGGGGTCGCGGCCTCGATGAAGGTCGCAAGCTCCCTCGACCCGGCGCTCGCGGTGGCGGACGTCCTGGCCACGGTCGCCCACCTCCGTTCGCTGCCGTCGGTGGCCGGCGGCGTCGGCGTCCTGGGCTTCTGCCTGGGCGGTTCGCTGGCGTTCGCGGCGGCGGTCGAGGGCGATCCGGACGTGGCGGTCTCGTTCTACGGCTCCACGGTCGCGGCCCAGATCGACGGGCTGTCCCGGGTCGAGTGCCCGATCCAGTTCCACTTCGGCGGGCAGGACCCGTACATCCCGCGGTCCGATGTGGCCGTGGTGGAGGCGGCCGTCGCCGCGCACCCGGGGGCGGAAATCCACGTGCAGGAGGACGCCGGGCACGCCTTCCACAACAACGTGGCGCCGATGTTCCACCACCCCGAAGCGGCGGCCCGGGCCTGGGAGCTGACCACGGAATTCCTGCGGCGGACCCTGCCGGCGTGAAGGCAGGGTCCGCGGCGCTCTTCCGGAGCACCGGCGAGCGCCCCGGAGTGCTCGTCGAGCTGACCTTCCTGGTGCTGTGGTTCCTGCTCTTCGCGCGTCTCGACGCCGCCGTGGGCAAGGATTTCGCGGCCGCCGAAGCCAACGCGCAGGCGCTGCAGGCCATCGAACACTCGGCGCACCTCGACATCGAACTGAGCGTGAACAGCTGGCTCGCCGGGCAGCCGGTCCTCGCGCACCTGGCGGTGTACCTGTACCGGCTGTACTACCTGGTGGTCGCCGGTGTGCTGCTGTGGGTGTTCGTCCGGCACGCCGACGTCTACCGCCACGTCCGCCGGACGATGGTCGCGATGATGGCGCTCGTGCTGCCGGTCTACTGGGCGGTGCCGATGTCGCCACCGCGGTTCGCCCTGCCCGGGGCGGTCGACGTCGTGGCCAGGTACGACTTCCTGGCCGTGGAGAGCTGGACGAGACCCACCCACCACACGGCGATGCCCAGCATGCACGTCGGCTGGTCGCTGTGGTGCGCGTATGCCGTGTGGATCGCGCTGCGGGGCATGCATCCCCGCCTGGCGCTGCTGGCGTGGCTGTTCCCGGCGCTCATGGTGGCGGACGTCTTCGCCACCGGGAACCACTACGTCCTGGACGTCGCCGGCAGCGTCGCGCTGCTGACCGTCGCCGTTCTGGCCGCGAAGCTGTGGGGGCGCCTCAGCAGAACTTCCGTTCGGTGGCAACGGGAACCGTGACCGTGGTGCGGTGCCACGCGCCGGTGAGGTTGTCCCAGAAGCGTCCGAACGTCAGGGGTTCCCGGGTCGAACGCCGGATTTCGGCCAGGTCGCCGCAGCCGAGCGCGTGCCGGGCGGCGGCCACCTGTTCCGGGGTGACGGGGCCGCGCACGGCGAAGTAGCAACCTGCTCGTCAACGCCGCCCGCCACGGCGCTCCCCGATCACCGTGGCGATCGAGGGCGGTCCGGACGAGGTGACGATCACGGTGGCGGACTCGGGCCCGGGCGCGCACAACAACGGGGGCGCGGTGTTCACGCTGACCCTGCCCCGCCGCCCGGAAACACCCACGCCGGCTCCGGACGCGCTCTAGGATCTCGCCGTGGCTTCGACGAACGCACCGACCACCGGACTGTGGTCCATCAAACGGCACCTCGTCGCGGTGGTCTGCGTCGGGCTCGGCGTGTTCGCCGTCGCGGCCGGGCTCCTGTGGCTGGCGCTGGGATTGCCCGCCGCGCCGAGTGCGGACACGCGGCTGAACGTCGTCAAGATCGCCTTGTCGGTGGTGGCCGGGGTCGGCGGGGTGGTGGCGCTGGTCGTCGCCTACCGCAAGCAGCGGATCGGGGAGATCGCCGAGGCTCGCGAGCGCGTCAAGGTGCTCAACGAGCGCTTCGCCAGTGCGTGCGCGCAGATCGGCCACGAGAAGCCGACCGTCCGGCTCGCCGGGATCTACGCCATGGCCAGCCTGGCCGACGAATGGCTCGAGCAGCGCCAGGTGTGCATCGACGTGCTGTGCGCGTACCTGCGCATCCCGTACGAGCCCGCGATCGATTCCCCGTGGTACCACGACGAAGAATCCGAAGTGCGCCTTTCGATCACCAGCGTGATCAGCGATCACCTCCGCCCGGGGGCGCCGGTCGGCTGGCACGGTCACGAGTTCAACCTCCTGCGGGCCGTGCTCCGTTCCGCCGATTTCGCGGACATCCGGATGACCGGCGGCCGGTTGCTGCTCAGCCTGGCACGGTTTCCCGGCGGCTGGACGTCGTTCGACGGAATGCACGTCAGCGGCGGCGAAGTGTGGTTCGGTGGCGCCACGTTCGACGGCGACGCCCGGGTGACTTTCGAAAACGCGGAGTTCAGCGGCGGGCGCGTCCAGTTCGACGGCGCCGCGTTCGCCGGTGGTGAAGTGAGTTTCCGCGGGGCCCGGTTCACCGGTGGCGAAGTCGACCTTTCCCAGGTCAGCACCGACGACTACACCGCGCCGCCCGTGTTCGACCCGTGGGAGAGCCCGCCGCCCGGACTGCTGCTTCCCGGCGTCCCGCCGTTGTCCGATACATTCGACGAAATCGAAAGTTGACGGCACACGAGGAAATAGCCTACATTTTTCCGGGCTTATTGTTAGCGCTAACAGATCCGCGAAGGAGAACCGATGAGGTCATCCCACCGAGCGGTTCGCGTCCGGCGCAGCCGGGGGACGCGCGCGCTGATCGCCCTGCTCACCACCGTCCTCGCGGCCACCGCGGCGGTCGTGCTCGCCCCCGGCGCGGCGTCGGCGGCGACCGTCGCCACGAGTGCGTGGTACGTGCTGGTCAACCGCAACAGCGGCAAGGTGCTGGACGTTTCCGGGGCGTCCACCGCCGACGGCGCGGCGATCCACCAGTGGTCCCGCCACGACGGCACCAACCAGCAGTGGCAGTTCGTGGACTCCGGCAACGGCTACTACCGGCTGAAGTCGAAGAACTCCGGGAAGGTGCTCGACATCGGCAACTGGTCGACCGCGGACGGCGCGAAAGTCCAGCAGTGGACCGATCTCGACGGCACCAACCAGCAGTTCAGCCTCGCCGACTCCGACGGCGGCTACCTCCGCCTGCTCAACCGCAACAGCGGCAAGGCCGTGGAGGTGACCGGCGCGTCGACCGCGGACGGCGCCGCCGTCGTCCAGTACGGCGACTGGAAGGGCGCCAACCAGCAGTGGCAGCTCGTCCGGCTCGGTGACACCGCCTCGTGCGCGCTCCCGGCGTCCTACCACTGGTCCTCGACGGGCCCGCTGGCCGAACCGAAGGCGGGCTGGCTGGCGCTCAAGGACTTCAGCAGCGTGGTCCACAACGGCAAGCACGTCGTCTACGGGTCGACGACCGACGCGTCCGGGTCGTACGGCTCGATGGCGTTCAGCCCGTTCACGAACTGGTCCGACATGGCCTCGGCCATCCAGACCGGAATGACCATCGGCACGGTCGCACCGACGCTGTTCTTTTTCGCCCCCAAGAACATCTGGGTGCTCGCCTACCAGTGGGGCCCGACCACCTTCAGCTACCGGACGTCGAGCGACCCCACCAACGCGAACGGCTGGTCCGCCCCGCAGGAGCTGTTCACCGGCACCATCCCCGGCGGCGCGCCGCTCGACCAGACCCTCATCGGCGACGGCACGAACATGTACCTGTTCTTCGCCGGTGACAACGGCAAGATCTACCGGGCGAGCATGCCGATCGGCAACTTCCCGGGCAGCTTCGGCTCGAACTACACCACGATCATGAGCGACACCACGGCCAACCTCTTCGAAGCCGTCGAGGTCTACCAGGTCCAGGGCCAGAACCAGTACCTGATGCTCGTCGAGGCGATGGGCGCGGGCGGCCGCTTCTTCCGCTCGTTCACCACGACCAGCCTGGGCGGCACGTGGACCCCGCAGGCCGCGACCGAGAGCAACCCGTTCGCGGGCAAGGCCAACAGCGGCGCGACGTGGACCAACGACATCAGCCACGGCGACCTGGTCCGCACCAACCCGGACCAGACCAAGACGGTCGACCCCTGCCACCTGCAGCTGCTGTACCAGGGCCGCAACCCCGCGTCCGACGGCACCGACTACAACCACCTGCCCTGGCGGCCCGCCGTGCTGACCCTCCAGCGCTGACGCCGGCTCGGCGCGCGAAACGGCGGCGCGCCTGCCTCTGCGCTACGACCCTGGCCGTGGCCCGATCGAATCCTGCGGCGGCCAGGACAGCGGCGGCCACGGCGGTTCCACCCGCAGGTCCGGGTCCGGGTCGCGCGCGCCCGCCCACCAGCCGGCCGCGACGATCACCGGCAGGCAGGCCGCGGCGAGGATCAGCCCGAGGACGCCCGGGGCCGGCTCTTGCGGGTGGCCGACCGTCCAGCCCAGCGCGGGCACGACGGAGGCCAGTCCGGGCAGGACGGCGGCGGCGACCACCACTGACATGCGCGGCCGGTACAGCGGCCGTCGTGGTGCCAGGACGAGCGCGGCACCGACGCCGAGCAGGCACACCTCGGTCACCAGCCAGAGGAGGGTCGACTGCCCGGCGTTCGAACCGAAGAACGCCACGAAGCCGCTGATCGGGACGGAAGCGAAGAGGAACAGGGTGACGGGCAGCGCCGCCATGAGCCCGCGTCCGTGCCGGGCGCGGACCCGGCCGGCCGCCACCGCCGTCCCGATCACCAGCGCGAGCAGGGTGAGCAGCCCGGCGATCATGACGTCCACCCCGATCACCCGGCCGAACCCGGTGAGCGGCACCGGCCGGATGTCCAGCCCGGTTCCGGCGACCACGACGGGCACCCGGCGCCAGGTCCCGCCGGCGTCGCGGACGGCCAGCCCCTCCACGCCGTTGGCCACGATCACCTGGTGTCCACCCGGGACGGCGCGGACGGCGACCTCCGTGCTGGCCAGTTTGGCCACGTTGACGATCCCGGCGGGAAACGGGTGCTGCCGCTGGACGAACTCCCACCGGACGGCGGGCACCTCCCAGGCGGTGTGCCAGGTCCGGCCGCCGTCGGTCGTTTCGTCGACGCCGAGCAGCCGGCCGCCGCGCGTGTCGTCGACGACATCGGCGCCGTGCACGCGGTAGCAGTGCGTCGCCGCCTCGGGCGCGCAGGCTTCGACCTGCTTCCGGGGCAGCGGCCAGGACGGCGCGGGGGCATCCCCGAGGAACCGCCAGCCGTCGACGCCCGAGACGGAGCCGTAGAACCCGTCGCCCGCCTCGATCACCACCTGCGTGCCCTCGCTCCGCACGGACTGGACGGCCGGGGTGTTCTCGCTGGGCGCCGACGTCGCGGTGATCGCCAGCACGGTGAACGGGACCGCGGCCACCACCCGCAGCCGCACCGGCAGGGGCGGGGCCGTCGCCACCCGGCGCCAGGCCCACCAGGACAGACCCAGCGCGGGCAGCGCGACCAGGTCCGCCGGATCGGCCAGGATCACCGAAGGCCCGTTGACGACCGACCACGCCGCGGACGCGACGCCGGCGCCCGCGGCGGTCAGCTTGACCAGCGCGAACCCCGCCCCGGTCACCAGCACCGCGGCCGCGGCGGCGGTCCGGCGGGCGAGGAACAGGCCGAGCAGCAGCCCGAGCACCGGCGGGGCCGCCACCAGCCCGGCGAAGTCGCTGAGCTTGCCGGTGACGAGCCCCGGCCACCACGGTTTGCACACATGGTCGTTGAGCAGCAGCACCGTGGTGGCGCCGATGGTCAGCGGATGCCCCAGCCACCGCAGGAAGACCCCAGTTCGCATTCGGTACAGCCTGCGCCGCGGTGATCACGGCCGTGACACGGCCCGGCCCCGGATCGGGTCAGTGCCTCACCGGAGGGTCCAGAACACCCCGTGGTACTTCCCGGCCGCGGTGTTGGCCCGCCCGATGACCCGGCCGCTGTCGGTGATCCGGGAGGCTTCGCTGCGGGTGCTGCCGGGCAGCATGGCGAGCTGCGTGCGCGGCCCGTTCCGGTACCAGACGGTCGCCCGGCTCCGGAGCGTGCCCACCGCGGTGCCCTCCGCGTCGACCCCTTGGACGTCGGCGCTGGAGCCGTCGTCGGCCAGGACGGACACGGTGCCGTCGGGGGCCCACCGCACCGCCGAGCGGGCCGGCGGGGTCAGGTAGCCGTAGCCTACGACGTAGCCGGTGGAGCCGATCCAGGAGATCCAGACCGAGTACGGGCTGGGCCAGGCCAGCGGGTGGACCGTGCCGCCGGTGTCCCAGGTCGCCGGGACGATCGGCCCGCTCGTGGTCCCGGCGGCGACCCCGCCCGCGTTGACCAGGTGGGCCCCGCTGCTCGGGCTCTGCGGCGCCAGCTCGGTGATCGGCCCGCCGTCGACCCAGCGCACGGCGTGGTTCGCCCCGGCGCGCTGGGCGCCGCCGACGACGATCCGGCCGTCGGCGGAGATGTCCTCGGCCATGCTCCAGGTCTCGCCGGGCAGCGTGCCCAGGTCGGTGGCCTGGCCGTCCGGGTCCCAGCGGAAGCCGTGGTACTCGTTGCCTGGCGTCAGCCAGTTCCCCACGACGACGCCGGTGTCGCTGATCGCGAAGGCGGTGGCGTTGTGGAACCCGGGCGGGACCTGCAGCGTGGTCGCCTGGCCCCGGGCGTCCCAGCGGGCCGGCACGGCGTCGGTCGCGGTCAGCACGTACCCGGCCGACTCCCCGAGCTCGTTGACGTCCCGGACCTGTCCCGCGCTGCCGCCGGGGGTCGGCAGCGCGGTGATGACGCCGTCGGCGTCCCAGCGGACCGGGAGGTCCCGCCGCGGATTGGTGCCCACGGACGAAAGGCCGACCATCACCCCCGCCTCGTTGACCGCCAGGACGATGCTGTCGTCGTCGCCCGGCAAGGTACCGAGGTCGACCGGTCCGCCCGGGGCGGCCTGCGCGGTCCCCGCCAGCGCCCCGGAAAACACGACCACGGCCGCCAGCGATCTTCGGAAAATCCGCAGCACGATGACTCCCCTCCTCGACCGGCGACGCCGGTCTCCCTTGCCGCGGACAGTAGCCGAAGCTCTGCGTGAATTGTGCTGGTGCGAGGGCGATCCACACGAATAGCCGAGCAGTTGTGTCCACTGTGGACTAACTCAGCCGGTCCCGGCGCCGCTTCAGGGAAGCGACCTCGGCCGTGTTGCCCGCCAGCTCGATCGCCTGGTCGTACGCCGCCCGGGCCTCGGCACGGCGGGACAGCCGCCGCAGCAGGTCGGCGCGGGTCGCGTGGTAGGCGTGGTAGCCGGCCAGCTGGTCCTCGAGCCGGCCGACGGCCGCCAGGGCCACCTCCGGGCCGTCGAGTTCGGCGACCGCGATCGCCCGGTTGAGGACGACGACCGGCGAGGCGTCGACCCGGACCAGCTGGTCGTAGAGGGCGACGACCTGCGACCAGTCGGTGTCGCGGATGTCGCGGGCGGACGTGTGCACGGCGTTGATCGCCGCGAGGATCTGGTAGCGGCCCGGCGCCACCCCGGCGGCGAGGCGCTCGCGCACCAGCCGGTGCCCCTCGGCGATCAGCCCGCGGTCCCAGGCTCCGCGGTCCTGCTCGTCGAGCGCCACCAGCTCGCCCGCCGCGACGCGGGCCGGGCGGCGGGCCTCGATGAGCAGCATCAGCGCCAGCAGCCCGGTCACCTCGCCGTCGTCCGGCAGGAGCGCGTGGACCAGGCGGGTGAGCCGGATCGCCTCGGTGGTCAGGTCGTGCCGGACCGGGCCGGTGCCGGGGCCGGTCGCCAGGTAGCCCTCGTTGAAGACGAGGTAGAGGACGGTGAGCACACTCGACACGCGGGCCGGGAGATCCTCGGCGGACGGCACGCGGTACGGGATGCGCGCGGCCTTGATCTTGGCCTTGGCCCGGGTGATCCGCTGCTCCAAAGTGGACTCCCGGACCAGGAAGGCGCGGGCGATCTCGGGCACGGTCAGGCCGCCGACCAGGCGCAGCGTCAGGGCCACCCGGGCCTGCGTCGCCAGTGCCGGGTGGCAGCAGGTGAAGACCAGCCGCAACCGGTCGTCGTCGATGGCACCGGCGGGCGCGGGCGGGGTGTCGTCGTGCACCATCCGGGCCTCCTTGTGCTTGTCGTCGCGCTTGTTCTCGCGCCGGATCCGGTCGATCGCCTTCCGGACGGCGGTGGTGGTCAGCCAGGCCCCGGGGTTCGGCGGCACGCCGTCGCCCGGCCACCGCTCGACGGCGGTCGCGAACGCCTCGGCGGCCGCCTCCTCGGCGACGTCGAGGTCCCCGAACCGCCGGGTCAGGGCGGCCACCACCCGGGCCCACTCTTCGCGGTGGGCCCGGGTCACCGCTTCTCCGGCGTCGCTCACCGGAACGGCCGCACTTCGATCTTCCGGTCGCAGGCCTTCGACGCCTCGGCGGCGAGCTTGAGCGCGACGTCGAGGTCCGGGACGTCCCACACCCAGAAGCCGGCGAGGTACTCCTTCGACTCGACGAACGGCCCGTCGGTGAGCACGGCCTGCTCACCCCGGTTGTCGACGACGGTGGCCGCGTCGGTGTCCGCGAGCCCGCCCGCGAAGACCCAGTGGCCGTCGGCGATCAGCCGGTCGTTGAACTCGCTGATGAAGGGCTGCCGGTCGGTGCTGCCGGGTTCGACCTTGTCGTCGATGACGGAGACCAGATACTGCATACAGAATCCTTTCTCGGGAGGAACGAGCTCAAGCCGTCGCGTACCGCGGCCGCCCGGCCGGCCGGTGGACCTGGGTGGTCACGCCCTTCGCGTCGACCCGCGACTCGACCAGGTCGAGCGCGAGGTCCGGGCCGGTTTCCGGGAACAGCCGCGCGCCCTGGCCGAGGATCACCGGGACGACGAGCAACGTCAACTCGTCGACCAGACCGTGCGCCAGCAGCCACCGGACCAGGGTGCCACTGCCGTGCACCTGCAGTTCGCCGCCGGGCCGCGCCTTCAGCTCCGCGACGGCGCTCGCGAGGTCACCGGCGAGCACGGTCGTCCCGGTCCAGTGCGCCTCGGCGAGCGTGCTCGAGGCGACGTACTTGGGGGCGGCGTTCAGGGCCACGCCGATGGGGTGCGTGCTCGGCCCCCACGCGCCGGCGAACAGCTCGTAGGTGCGGCGCCCGAAGAGGAAGGCGTCGGCGCGCTGGTAGGTCTCGGTGATGAAGGCCCGGGTTTCGTCGTCCCCGGCCCCGAGGGCCCAGCCGCCCCGCTCGAACCCGGTCCGGCGGTCTTCTTCCGACGCGCCGCCGTTGCCCTGCACGACTCCGTCGAGGGTGATCTGGGTGATGGTCGTCAGCTTCATGGCCGGGATTCCTTCCGTTCGCGGGTGGCTGCACCCCTGCCACGAACGCGGCCGGCCGGATCCGACAACCCGGCGCGGAAATTTTTCGCGAGCGGTTTCGAACCTGTTCGAAACACCGGTCCGGGCCGATCCGGCCGTGGCACGGTGGCGCTTCGCCAACCCACGCTCGGAGGAGAAAACCATGAACCGACGGAAGGCGCTCTCGCTCGTGACCGTCCCCTTGGCCCTGGCCGGGCTGGTCTTCGCTCCCGGTCCGGCCGCTTCGGCGACGGTGCTCGCGTGCAACGACCACTTCCACACCATCAACGGCGCGGACCCCAACGGGCACTGGCCGCCCTACGGCGAGGCCGTGACGACGTCCTACTGCTACGACATCAACGTCAAGATGACCGAGACGGTCAGCGTCTCCACGTGCTTCCTGCCCTCGAGCGGCGGCATCTCCTGCAACAGCCGGCGGACGGTGTACGCCAACACCTGGGGGCTCGCGGCCACCGACGTCAAGGACGGCACCCACTTCTACCTGAGCTTCAGCAAGGAAGGCGTGTACGGCCGGGCGTCCTACTGACCGGGCGCGGGAGCGCCTACGCTGGGTCCGAACCGGACGCACGCGGAGGATCGCCATGCCCCACACCGTCGACTTCGACACCGTTTCGACCGCCGGCCTGGAGTCGTCGCCGGTGGCGGACGCGCTGGCCGGGCTGCGGGCGAACGAGGCCCGGTACTTCAAGAACAAGTACGGCCACGTCTTCACCGTCGAACCCGCGAGCGACGCCCGGGAGGCCGTCGACCTGGTGCACCGCATCCTCGAGGAAGAACGCGGCATCGTCATCGCCTCGCCCCCGCTCGAGGCCACCGCCTTCCAGGTGGAGAACGTCCGCTGGACCTACGTCTTCTACGAGAACGGCCTGTCGGTCAACGTCCTGTACACCGTGGACGAGGGCGGGAAGCGGGCCGTCGGGTTCAAGCTCTCCGACGGCATGGACGTCCCCGAGGAGCTGTCCTCCTTCAAGTTCGCCCGCCAGAAGTCCAAGCTGGCCGGCACCATCCGCGGCTCCTACTTCGTCATCAAGAACGAGTACTGACCCTCACCCGGCGAGGGCCTCGGTGATCTGGCGGGTCGTCTGCGCCGCGACACGCGGGTTGACGGCCGCGTACGTGACGTAGGCGTTCAGGCCGGTCGCCAGGGCCCAGCCGCGGCCGCGGGTCCACGTCGCCTCGTCCACGCCGAGCGCGGCGCGGAACGTCGCCCGCGTCTCGGCCGACAGGAGCGTGAAGGCGATCATCAGGTCGCACGCCGGGTCGCCGACGCCGAACTCGCCGAAGTCGATGACCGCGCTGAGGCGCCCGCCGGTCGTCAGCAGGTTGCCCGTGTGGAAGTCGCCGTGGCACCAGACCGGCGGACCGGACCGGGCGGGGGCCGCGAGGGCGGCGTCCCACAGGCCGGTCAGCGCCGTGCCGTCGAACGCGGCGCCGACCTGGCCGATGGCGGCCCGGGTCGCGGTGTCCCGGGCGGCCAGCGGGCGGGAGCCGCCGTCCGCGGGTTCGGCGTCGAACCGGTGGAGCGCGGTCAGGAACCCGGCCAGCTCGACGGCGGCCTCGTGCGAGCCCGACAGCGCTTCGACCGTGGCCACCTCGCCGTCCAGCCAGCGCGACACCGCCCACGGCCACGGGTAGCCGAAGTCCGGTTCGCCCACCGCGACCGGCGCGGGAATGGCCAGCGGCAGGTGCGGGGCCAGCCGCGGCAGCCACTCCGCCTCCTTCTGCGCCTGCCCGATCGCGCCGGGGTGGCGGGGCAGCCGGACCGACAGCTCCGCGCCGAGCCGGTAGATGACGTGGTCCGACCCGGCCGGGGTGAACCGGGTCAGCGGCAGCCCGGCCCAGCGCGGGAACTGCGTGTCGACCAGCCGTCGCGCCAGTGCGCCGTCGATGGCCGGGTTCGCCTGCGTCGTCAAGGAAACTCCTCCGGGGAAGCCGTCGCCGGGCCCGCGGACCCGGCGACGGCCCCGCAACTAGGTCCGGTAGCGGAACAGGATCCGCCCGCGGTTCAGGTCATAGGGGCTCAGCTCCACCAGGACCCGGTCGAACGGCAGGATCTTGATGAAGTTCTTCCGGATCTTCCCGCTGATGTGCGCGAGCACCTTGTGCCCGTTCTCCAGCTCCACCCGGAACGTCGCGTTGCGCAGGCACTCGACGACCGTGCCTTCGACTTCGATGCCGGCGGTGTTCCCCATCAGCGCAGCACCAGCTCGACGTTGCCGCCCACCTGGCGGGCTCCGGCGCCCTCGAACAACGCGAGCGCCGCCGGGTTCGCTTCGTTCACCTCGGCCGTGACCGCCGGGATTCCCTTGTGGTGCAACGCGTCCAGCACGTGGACCAGCAACGCGCGGCCGATCCCGGACCGCTGCCGGTCCGCGCGGACCGCGAGCAGGCCGATCCGCGGCCGGCGCGTCACCGCCGCCAGCCGGAGCAGGCCGACGTACCCGTCTTCGGCCGCGGCCACCGTGTACTTCGTGAGGTCCAGCGGCGGGGCCATGACCTCCGCGGGCATCTCCTGCCAGCCGATCGTGGCCTCGACCTCGGCGCGGATCGTCGTCTCCAGCGAGCGCAGCAGGTCGGGATCGGACGGCGGCCGGATCGTCACGCCCGGCGGCGGGGAAGCCGGGCCCGCGGCCGTGGGCAGCACGTACTCCCGCTCACGGCGCCGCGGCGTGAACCCGACGGATTCCCAGCGCGCCCGGAGATCGGTGTCGGCTTCGTCGACCACGGTGTGGAGCGGTCTGGGGAGGGTCGGCAGCATGTCGGCCGCGAGCAGCGCGAAGTCCGCGTCGGTCCACGTGTCGATGCTGAGGAAGAGGCGGCCGTCCGGTCGCCGGGACACTTCCCCGCGGCCGGCCACGTCCGGCCGTTCGTGCAGATGGTTCATGGTGTCGCCTTTCGGGAGTACCGGTTCCAGGTGCTCCCGGCGACAGCTAGGCCGGCCCGCCCGTGACGACGAGGGGGAGCACCCACAACGTTGCAGCGTTCACGGGTCTCACCTCCCAGGGCCGGGTCACGGACGGCGGAAAGCTATCAGACGGCCGCGCACCCCGCCCACTCCTTTTTCCGCGAGCGGACGCGCAGACCGATCAGGAATCGAGAAGCGCCGGTCAGCGGCCCGGACCTAGCGTTACCGGCATGACGAACATCGAAACCATCACCCTCGAAGTTGCCGACACCGCCGCCGCCGAGCGCTTCTACGCCGAGGCCTTCGGGCTCACCACCCAGCTGCGGTTCCGGGTCGCGGACGCGCCGAGCGACGGCTTCCGCGGCTTCACCCTCTCCCTCACCGTGCCGCAGCCCGCGGACGTCGACTCCCTGATCGGGACCGCCCTCGCGGCCGGGGCCACGACCATCAAGCCGGCCACCAAGTCCATGTGGGGCTACGGCGGCACGGTCCGGGCGCCGGACGGGACGATCTGGAAGCTCGCGACCTCGGCCAAGAAGAACACCGGCCCCGCCACCCGCACGATCGACGCCATCGTGCTCCTGCTCGGCGTCGGCGATGTGGCCGCGAGCAAGAAGTTCTACGTCGGCCAGGGCATGACCGTCGGCAAGAGCTTCGGCAAGGTGTACGTCGAGTTCGACGCCGGCGAAAGCCCCGTCAAGCTGGCGCTGTACCGCCGCAAGGCGCTGGCCAAGGACGCCGGCGTCGCCCCCGAGGGCAGCGGCTCGCACCGGATCGCGGTCGGCGGCGCGGCTTCGGCGTTCACCGACCCGGACGGGTTCGCTTGGGAGACCACCGCTTCGGCGAGCCTCGCCTGATCACCCGCTCATCGGCCGCCTGGCGCGGCGCGACCGGCGTCCCTGACGCAGACTGGATCGCGTGCCCGAACTCCCCGAAGTGGAACTCGCCCGGCAGGTCCTCGCCGGTGCCCTCGACCGGAAGATCCGTTCGGTCGACGACCACGACGACTGGGTCTGCCGCCCGCACGCCCCCGGCGACATCGCGACGGCGTTGCGCGGCGGCCGGCTGGTGGCCGCGCACCGGCGGGGCAAGACGCTCTGGTGTGCAACGGAAAGCCGGGACGGGCGGCCCGGGCCGAACCTCGGGCTGCACCTCGGGATGGCCGGGCAGCTGCGGTTCGCGGGCCGCAGCGGGCCACCCGGGCGGGCGCGCGACCGGGTGGAGAAACCCGAGTGGTTCCGGTTCGGGATCACTTTCGCCGACGGCGAACAGCTGCGCCTGTTCGACACGCGGCGGCTCAGCCGGGTGCGGCTCGACCCGGACCTCGACGCGCTCGGCCCGGACGCCGGGGAGGCGTCGCGGCGCGAGTTCGCCGAGCGCGTCGGCCGCGGACGGGCGCCGCTGAAGGCGCGGCTGCTGGACCAGTCGGTGGTGGCCGGGATCGGCAACCTGCTGGCCGACGAAACCCTGTGGCAGGCGGCGTTGTCCCCGGCGCGGCCGGTGAACGAGCTGACCGGCGACGACCTCGCGAACCTGCACAAGGCGCTGCGGAAGGCGTTGCGCGCGGCGATCCGCCACGGCGGCGTGCACACGGGCGAGGTCATCGGCCACCGCCGGGCGGGCGGCCACTGCCCGCGCTGCGGCGCCGAGATGCACCACGGGACGGTCGGCGGCCGGTCGACGTGGTGGTGCTCGAAGGAGCAGGCCTAGCGGGGCCGAGCCAGGACGCTTTCGCGCTGGGCGCGCAGGAACGCCGGGCAACGTCGTCTTCTCGCTCACGGTCGCGGACCATGGCGGGCAGGAGCGCATCCTGGCGGGCGGTTTTTGTCGGGGGTACCCGGTAACGTCGCGGACATGGCAACACTGGTCACCTTCCACGCCCACCCGGACGACGAGTGCCTCCGCACCGCGGGCGTCATGCGCAAAGCCGTCGAAGACGGGCACCGGGTCGTGCTCGTCGTCGCCACCAAGGGCGAGGTCGGCGAGGTCCCCGACGGTTTCCTCGCCGAGGGCGAGAAGCTGGAGGACAGGCGCGTCCAGGAGTCGTACGCGGCGGCGGAGATCCTCGGCGTCGAGCGCGTCGAGTTCCTCGGCTACCGCGACTCGGGGATGATGGGCGAGCCGACGAACGACGACCCGGCGTGCTTCTGGCGCGCCGACGTCGAAAAGGCGGCCGAGCAGCTCGCGGCGATCCTGCGCGAGGAGTCGGCCGACGTCCTGACGGTGTACGACGACAACGGCGACTACGGCCACCCGGACCACATCCAGGTCCACCGGGTCGGTCTCCGCGCGGCGGAGCTGGCCGGCACTTCGCGCGTCTTCCAGGCGACCTTCAACAGGGAGTTCATGCAGCGAGGCTTCGAAGCGGCGGTGGCGGCCGGCCAGATCCCCCCGGAGGCGGCCCCGAAGCCCCCGGAGAACGTGGAGTTCGGCAAGCCGGAGGCCGAGATCACGGCGGCGGTGGACGTGTCGAAGTACGCCCCGGTCAAGAGGGCGGCGATGCGCGCGCACCCGAGCCAGATCAGCGAGGACATGTTCATGCTGGCCATGCCGGACGACGCATTCACGTTCGCCTTCGGCACGGAGTGGTTCATCCGCTGGGGCCAGGGCCCGGGAATCACCGAAACCGACCTGATGGCCGGCCTCTGACCCACCCAGGGCTCGCTTAGCCGCGGCAGCCCGGCAGGGTGCCCCGGGCCCCAGCCAGGTGGGCCAGCCGCCGGGCCGGGCAGGGTGCTCCGAGCCCCAGCCAGGTGGGCCAGCCGCCGCGCCGGGCAGGATGCTCCGAGCCCAGCCAGGTGGGCCAGCCGCCGGGGCTGGTTACCCCTGGGCCTGGGGGGCAGGTTGGCCGGTCAGCTGGGGCCGACTACCCCTGGGCCGGGCCAGGTCGGCCAAGCCGGTGGCCGGTTACCCCTGGGCCGGGCAGGTTGGCCGAGCCGGGCGGGCGAGCCAGGTCTGCGCGGGCGAGCCGGGCGGGCGCGGCGAATGAGCCGGGCGGGGCGGGCGAGCGGGCAGAGTGGCAACCGGTCGGCCAACGCGAATGGCCCGCCGGTGCCGTGTCGTCCCTCCAATCACGCATGATGACCCTTCAATCACGCGAGATCGCTCCCCAATCACGCGAGATCCGTCTCCAGCCACGCGAGACCCGGGCCCGAGCCCGCGGGCCGACCCTCCCGGTAGGCGAGTCGTCCGTCCAGGTACGCGTGTCGTCCATCCAGGTACGCGAGTCGTCCATCCAAGTACGCGAGTCGTCCGTCCCGGTACGGCGGACTCGCGCGATCAGGGGCATAACTCGCGTGAGCGGGCGCGCAACTCGCGTAAGCAGGCGGGCTTTTCAGGCGAGGGCGGCGGTCACGTCCAGCTCAACCAACTGCCCCGGGTACCCCAGCTGGGCGACCCCCAGCAGGGTGCTCGCCGAAGCGAACGCGGCCGCGATCGGTGAGGACGTCAGGCGGGTCCAGACCGAGGACAGCACCGCGCGGTCCTCCGTCGCCACGTAGATCACCGTGCGGACCACGTCGGCCGGGGACGCGCCCGCGAACTCCAAAGCCATCGCCGTGTTGGCCGCCACCTGGTCCACCTGGGCCAGCAGGTCGCCCGATACCACGGAGCCGTCCGGGGTCAGGGGGCACTGGCCCGCCAGGTACACCGTGCGGGGCGCCGAGGTCACCGTCACGTGGTGGTAGCCCGGCGGTGTGTGCAAGCCCGGCGGGTTCTGCCGTTCAATGGTCACCGACCCATCTTCACCGGCCGGGCAACCGAAAAAACCGAGGAGGGCTCGTGCGCAGGACCATCGACTGGGCCGACGGCGCCGTCGTCATCATCGACCAGACCGCGCTGCCCACCGAATTCCGGCTGCTCGAGCTCCGGACCGTCGACGAACTCGTCGACGCCGTCCAGCGGCTCGCCGTCCGGGGCGCCCCCGCTCTCGGGGCCGCCGGGGCGCTCGGCGTGGCCCTGTCCGCCCACCAGCGCCGCGATGTGCATCGAGACGCAGAGCGCATCGCGCACGCGCGCCCCACCGCCGTCAACCTCGCCTGGGGTGTCGAACGGGCCCTCGCACAACTCGAAAACGGACCGGAGGCCGTCCTCGAAGAAGCCCGAGCCCTGCTCGACGAAGACGAACGGCTCAACAAGACAGCCTCGCACCACGCCGCCGAGATCGTGCTCGCCGAGTGCTCCCGGCGCCCCCTCCGGCTGCTCACCCACTGCAACGCCGGACGCCTCGCCACCGTCGGCTGGGGCAGCGCCCTGGGCGTCGTCTGGCACCTGCACACCCGCGGGCTCGTCGAAGAAGTTCTCGTCGACGAGACGCGACCGCTGCTCCAGGGCGCCCGGCTGACCGCCTGGGAGCTCGCCCAGGAGAACGTCCCCTACCGCGTCCAGCCCGACTCGGCCGCCGCCGCCGCGATGGCGCGCGGGCTGGTCGACTGCGTGCTCGTCGGCGCCGACCGGATCGCCGCGAACGGGGACGTCGCCAACAAGATCGGCACCTACGGCCTCGCCATCGCCGCGAAGCACCACGGCATCCCGTTCGTCGTGGTCGCTCCCTCGTCCACAGTGGACAGCCAGCTCGCGGACGGCACCGGCATCACCATAGAGGAACGCGACGCCCGCGAGCTGACCGAACACACCACGCAGGTCTTCAACCCCGCCTTCGACGTGACCCCGTTCGACCTCATCACCGCCGTGGTCACCGAGCACGGCACCTTCAGGGGCGCGGACCGATCACCCGGCCCCCGTCGGTCACCGTGATCGCCATCGCCGGGCACGAGTCCGCCACGTCCAGCACCGTCTCGTCGGCCTCCACCGACGGCGTCACCGGGTGGGCCACCGCGCCGTCGAGGCTGAACACCTCCGGCATCAGGGCCGCGCACATCCCCGACCCGATGCAGGTGTGTTCGTCGACCTTCACGTCCCAGCTCATCATCACCATCCGATCGGCATCGACCGCGGTCCGCGGACGAGCATCTGCGTCTTCCACACGATATCGCCGGCGAGGTGCAACCCCGGCATCTCGGTGACCAACGCGCGCAGCGCCTCCTGCAGCTCCAGCCGGGCCAGCGGCGCGCCCAGGCAGTGGTGGACGCCGTGGCCGAAGCCCAGGTGGTGGTTCTCCGGGCGGTCGAAGTTCAGCTTCTCCGCGTCGCCGAACTGGAGCGCGTCGCGGTTGGCCGCGCCGATCGCCACCAGTACCGGTTCACCCGCCCGGACCAGCACGCCGCCGACCGAGACGTCTTCGGTGGCGTAGCGCGCGAATCCCGCGCCGGCGCCGAGCGGCACGAACCGCAGCAGCTCCTCGACGGCCACCGGGATCAGGTCCGGGTCGGCACAGAGCCTCGCCCACTGCGAGGGCTGGTCCAGCAGCGCATAGACGAAGTTCGGGATCTGGCTCGCCGTCGTCTCGTGCCCGGCGACGAGGATGCCGACGCACAGGTCGACCAGCTCCAGCTCGGTCAGCCGGTCGCGGACGTCGCGGGCCTCGATCAAGGCCGTCATCAGGTCGTCCTGGGGCCGCGCGCGGTGGTCGGCGATCAGGCCGCGCATGTAGTCGCGCAGCTCTTCGCGGTTGCGCTCGAACTCTTCCGGCGTCAGCCCGCTCGTGGACAGCGCCGCGTCGCTCCACACGCGGAACTTCGGCCGGTCGGCGACCGGGACGCCGAGCAGCTCGCAGATCACCGCGACCGGGATCGGCAACGCGTAGGCGTCGACGAGGTCGGCGGGCGCGCCGGCCGCCTTCATCTCCGCGATCAGCTCGGACGCCAGCGAGGCGACGCGCGGCCGCAGCAGCTCGACGCGGCGCATGGTGAACGCCTTCGCGACCAGCGTCCGCAGCCGCGTGTGGTCGGGCGGGTCCATCTGCAGGATGCCGCCGTCCCGCACGACCGGCGAACGGCGCGGAGCGTCCTTTTCCTTCTCCATCGCCCGCGAGAACCGGCGATCGCCCAGCACCAGCCGGGCGTCGGCGTACCGGGTGGCCAGCCACGCCGGCTCGCCGTAGGTCATCTTCACCCGGACCATGCCCTCGGCGTCCCGGGCTGCCGCGTAGGCCTCGTTCAGGTCGAGCCCGGCCTCCTCGTTGAACGGGTACGCGAGCGGTTCGGTGTGGGTGGCGGTCATGCGGGAACCCCCGTGCTCCAGGTTTGTAAGCAGCTGCTTACAACGCTACACAGTTTCTCTCCACCTGTCACGATCCGCCATTGCCCGGTCACCGAACCCTAGGTTACGGTGACCTAGGTGTGGATCGAGATCCTGCTGCTGTCCAAGCTGGCCGTCGAGCCGATGCACGGCTACGAACTGCGCAAGGCGGTGGAGGCCTCGACCGGCCACACCCTGTCGAACAACTCGCTCTACCCGACCCTGCGGCGTTTCGTCGACGCGGGCGCGGTGAGCCGCAGCGCCGAGGAGCAGGAGGCCAAACCGCCGCGGCACGTCTACACGATCACCGAAGTCGGGCGGGAACTGCTGCACGACCTGCTCGCGGACTTCCCGGCCGACCTGGCGCTCAACGAACCGGAGTTCCTGGCCCGCGTCGGGAACTTCGCCTGGCTGCGCCCACACGAACGGGCGCGGGTGCTCGAAATCCGCAGGACCGCACTGACCGCCGAACAGGCGCGGCTCACCGGGCTCGCCGCCGGCCAGGCCGACCCGTGGAGCCGGGCCGCGCTGCACCACGTGCTCGGGAAGTTCGACGCCGAGCTCCGCTGGCTCGCCGAGCTCACCACCGATCCGAGGGAAGACGCATGACCACCACCGAAGAGACGCCCCGCCTCCCCTTCGCCCGCGCGGACGCGCTCGCCATCGCCCCGGATTACGCCGTCCTCCGCCGGCAGGCGCCGATCAGCCGGGTGCTCACCCCGGCCGGCGATCCGGCCTGGCTGGTGACGTCCTACGAGGAGGCCAAGGAGGTCTTCCGCGACCGCCGCTTCGGCCGGTCGCACCCGGCGCCGGAACAGGCGTCGCGGATCTCCTACGCCGCGGTGCAGGACGGCCCGAGCGGCGACTTCGAAAGCGAAGAGCGCGAGCACAAGCGGATGCGCCGGATGCTGGCGCCCGCCTTCTCCGCACCCCGCATGCGCGCCCTCGGCGACCGCATCGCGGAACTGACCGACCGCTGCCTCGACGACCTGGAAGCCGCGCGTGCCGCCGGGCCCGTCGACCTGACCGACTTCCTCGCCTTCCCGCTGCCGGTGCTGGTGATCTGCGAGCTACTCGGCGTCCCATACGCCGACCGCGCGCACTTCCGCGGGTTGTCGGAGCGGATCGCGCTGATGGACGGCGGCGCGGACGCCCAGGCGGCCATGGCGGAATTCATGGCCTACATGACGGAACTGGCCGACGCCAAGCGTGCGGACCCGCGGCCCGACGTCATCTCCGACCTGGTCGCGTTCCAGGCCGAAGACCCGACCTTCACCGACGAAGACCTCGCCCGGCTGGGCGCCGGACTGCTGTTCGCCGGCCACGAGACGACGTCGACGCGCATCGCGATGGGCACGCTCTTCCTGCTCAGTGACACCGCCCGGCGCGACCGCTTCGCCGCCGATCCCGAGGGCCAGGTCAACCAGACGGTCGAGGAGATCCTGCGGCTGACCGCGACCAGCGGCACCGGCCTGCTCCGCTACGCGCACGAAGACGTCGAGATCGCCGGGACGCGGATCATGCGCGGCGACGCCGTGCTCATCTCCAGCGACGCGGCCAACCGGGACGCGTCGGTGTTCGCCGACCCGGACGGGTTCGACCCGGACCGGACGCCGAACGTGCACCTCGCCTTCGGCACCGGCGCCCACGTCTGCATCGGCGCCAACCTCGCCCGCACCGAGCTGCGCACGGTGTTCCCCAAGCTGTTCCGCCGCTTCCCCGGCCTGCGGCTCGCCGTCGGGATCGGCGAAATCCCGGTGCGCACCAACCGCGTGGCCGGCGGCGTCGAGCGCGTTCCCGTGGAGTGGTGAGCCGATGAAGATCACCGTCGACACCGGGAGCTGCGTCTCGTCCGGCCAGTGCGTTCTGCTCGCGCCGGAGACGTTCGACCAGAACGAGGACGACGGCACGGTCGTCCTCCTCGCCGAGGAACCGCCGTCCGGCGAGGAAGAAGCGGTCCGGCAGGCCGAACTGACCTGCCCGGCCGCGGCGATCCACCTTTCCGGCAGCTAGGGGTTGTCGCGCCCGCGTCCGGTTTGCCGGTTAACCTGCTTCGATGACGGAACAGGCCGGCCGCAAGCGGGACGCGGCCGCGACGCGGCTGGCGTTGCTCGACGCCGCCGAAAAGCTGTTCGCCGAACGCGGGTTCGACCGGACGACCGTGCGGGACATCGCCAAGCTGGCCGGGGCGAACCAGTCGCTGCTGTTCCGCTACTTCGGCAGCAAGGAAGCGCTGTTCGAGGCGGTCATCGCCCGGTCGGGGCGCGAGCAGCTCGCCGCCACCCCGCCCGAGCGGCTCTTCAGCACGTCCCTGCGCAGCATGCTGGAACCCGGACGGCAGAACCGGGCGCTGGAGACGTACCTGCGCTCGTCGGGCAGCGACGGCGTCGCGGCCGCCATCCGGCAGGAGGTCGGCCGCGAGTACGCCGAGGTGCTCGCCACCCTGACCGACGCCCCGGACGCCGAACTGCGCGCCGACCTCGCGCTCGCCTGGCTGATGGGCATCGCGCTGGTCCGCGAGGTCACCGGGAAGGAACCCCTGGCGGGTGCCGATCCCGAGGACATCTGCCGGCTCGTCCTCACCGGCGTCAAGACGCTGCTCGAGCGCAGCGAATAGTCACGGCAGCGCCCGCCGCAGCAGCTCCGCGAGGTGCACCGGTGTCCGCCCGGACTCCTGGGCGATCTGCGTCCGGCAGCTGAAGCCGTCCGACACCACCACCGTGTCCGGGGCGGCCGCGCGGATCGCGGGCAGCATCCGGTCCTCCGCCACCGCCTTCGAGACGTCGTAGTGGCCGCGCTCGAAGCCGAAATCGCCCGCCAGGCCGCAACAACCCGAATCCAACGTCGTGTTGCGCACGCCCGCGGCCTTCAGCGCGGACTCGTCGGCACCGAAGCCCAGCACCGCGTGCTGGTGGCAGTGGACCTGCGTGATCGCGTCGACGTCGAGGGCCGCGAACGGGATCGGCGCCCGCTCCAGCAGTTCGGCGAACGTGAACGTCCGGGACGCCAGCAGCGAAGCACGCGCGTCGCCCGGCATCAGCGCGGGCAGGTCGCCGCGGAACAATGCCGTGCAGCTCGGTTCCAGGCCCGCCACCTCGTAGCCGTCTTCCAGGTAGGGCGCCAGCACGGACAGCGTCCGGTCCAGCACGCGGCGGGCGACGCCGAGCTGGCCCGTCGACACCCACGTCAGTCCACAACAGACTCCGCGGTCCGGGAGGACGACGTCGTAGCCCGCCGCGGTGAGCACCTCGTAAGCGGCATCCAGCACCGACGGCGTCAGGTAGTTGTTGAACGAGTCCGGCCACAGCACGACCCGGCGCTCCCCTGACGCCTTCCGCCGGAGATCCGCGCGCGAGGACGTGAAAGGGGAAGCCGCGAAGGAAGGCAGCGAACGTTCCGGCGCGATCCCGCCGAGCCGTTTCACCAAGCCCGCCAAGCGAGACCGTCCCACGAGATTGGCCAGCCGCGGGGCGCGAGCGCTGAGCCGCAACCACAGCGGCAGCCAGCCCATCGAATAGTGCGACGCCGGGCGCAGCCGCCGCCGGTAGTGCTGGTGCAGGAACTCGGCCTTGTACGTCGCCATGTCGACGTCGACCGGGCAATCCGACAGACACCCCTTGCAGGACAAGCACAAATCGAGAGCGTCGCGGACTTCTTCCGAGCGCCAGCCGTCCTTGATGACCTCGCCGTTGAGCATCTCGGCGAGCAGGTGGGCCCGGCCGCGCGTCGAGTGCTGCTCCTCGCGGGTGGCCCGGTAGCTCGGGCACATCACGCCGCCCCCGCTGGTGTTGCGGCACTTCCCCACGCCGACGCAGCGCCGCATCGCCTGGCCGAAGTTCCCGCGGTCCTCCGGGTACCCGAGGAAGACACTGTCCTCGAAGGACTTCGACGTCGACCGCACCCGGAGGTCGGCGTCGATCGGCCGCGGCGCGACCAGGATGCCGGGGTTCATCCGCCCGGCCGGGTCGAAGATCGCCTTGAACCGCGCGAAGACGTCCAGCATCTCCGGGCTGTACATCCGGGACAGCAGCTCGGAGCGCGCCTGGCCGTCGCCGTGCTCGCCGGACAGCGAACCGCCGTGCGCGGCGACGAGGTCCGCCGCCTCCTCCAGGAACCGCCGGAAGTCCGCCACACCGGACGCGGACAGCAGGTCGAAGTCCAGCCGCAGGTGCAGGCAGCCTTCGCCGTAGTGCCCGTAGACGACGCTGCGGCGGCCGTGCGCCCGCATCAAGGACTTGAACTCGCGCAGGTACGCGCCGAGCCGCTCGGGCGGGACGGCGGCGTCCTCCCAGCCGGGCCAGGCCTCCGAGCCGTCGGCGAGCCGCGTCGCGAGCCCGGCGCCTTCTTCGCGGATGCGCCACAGCCGGCGTTGCGCGGCCGGGTCGTCGAGGATCGCGAAGCCCGTCAGGTCGAGCGACGCAGCGAGGGAACGGGCCCGCGCCGCCGGGTCGTCCCCGGCCAGCTCGACGAACAGCCACGCCCCGCCCGGCGGCAGGTCACCCGCTCGGCCAGGCAGCATCGCGACCAGCTCGGCGTCCACGCCTTCGACGGTCAGCGGCGACCACGGCAGGATCGACGGCACCGCGTCCGCCGCCGCGATGTCGGAGGGGAAGCCGAGCACCGCGAGCACCCGCTCGCGCGGCAACTCGGCCAGCGAAACCGTCGCCTCCAGGATGGTCACGCAGGTGCCCTCGCTGCCGACCAGGGCCTTGGCGACGTCGAAGCCGTTCTCCGGCAACAGGTGTTCGAGCCCGTAGCCGGACACGCGGCGCGGCCACGTCGAAAGTTCCCTGCGCAGCACCGCCAGGTTGTCGCGCACCAGCGCGCGCAGCTCGTCGAAGATCCGGCCTTCGGCGGGTTCGTCCGGGCCCACCCGCAGCCGCGTGCCGTCGTAGAGCAGGACGTCCAGGGAGCGGACGACGTCGACCGTGCGCCCCCAGGCCACCGAGTGCGAGCCGCACGCGTTGTTGCCGATCATCCCGCCGAGCGTGCAGCGGCTGTGCGTCGACGGGTCCGGGCCGAACCGCAGGCCGTGCGGGGCCGCGACCGCCTGCAGGTCGTCCAGCACCGTCCCCGGCAGCACCCGCGCCAGCCGCGTCGACGGGTCCAGCGAAAGCACCCCGCCGAGGTGGCGCGAGGTGTCGATCACCAGGCCCGGCCCGCACGCGTTCCCGGCGACGCTCGTGCCGCCGCCACGGGCGATCACCGGCAGGTCGCGATCGCGCGCGGCCGCGACCGCCGCGACGACGTCGTCGACGGTCCGCGGCAACACCACCCCGCGCGGCACGTGGCGGTAGTTGGACGCGTCGGTCGTGTACAGCGCGAGCGTGGCGGCGTCGGTGAGGATCTCCACACCCCCATTCAAGTCGACCGGAGGCCGCCGTACCTCTCCAGCCGGGTATGTCCGGAACCACACTCCGTGTGCCATCGTGATCGGGTGACGGCAAAGGAGCACGTCGCCGAGTACAGCGCGGTGCTGGGCGAGCTGCTGCGCGAGCGCGAAAAGCTGCTCGGCACGCTCGACCGGGTCGCCGCGTTGCACGGGACCGCGCGCCTGATCCGGGAGACGGTCGGGGCGAAGGCCGGGTTCGTCGGCGAACTCACCGAGCCGGGGCTGGCCGTGATCCGCTGGATGTCCGGCAACCGCACCGACGCGCTGCAGGACCTCGAGGTGTCGACCGGCCAGGGCGTCGGCGGGCGGGTGCTGGCGCTGGGCCGCCCGGTCCGCGTCACCGACTACGTCAGCGCGCCGACGATCACCCACCACTTCGACGCCCAGGTCCGCGGCGAGGGCCTGGCCGCGTTGCTCGCCGTCCCGATCGTCGCGCACGGCGAGACCGTCGCCATCGCCTACGCGGCCATGCGGGAGCCCGCCGACTTCGGTGACGACGCCGTCCGGCGGATGGAGGAGGTCGCCTGCCAGGCCGGGGCGGCGCTGCACCTGGCGAAGGTGGCCGAGACCGACCGCACGGCCGCGGTGGCCGGCGAGCGCCTGCGCATGCAGAGCGCCCTGCACGACTCGGTCGGCGCGCTGCTGTTCTCCATCGGCGTCCAGGTGCGCGACCTGCACGAGGACTTCCACGGGAACCCCGGCCTGGAAGCGCGGCTGCGGCGACTGGAAGGCGACGTCTCCGCGGCGGCCGGCGCGTTGCGGGAGTCCCTGCTGGCCTTGTCGGAGTCCAGTCCGGAGCGGGCGCTGCCGGTCGAGCTGGCCGAGCACTGCCGCTCGTTCCAGGCCCGCTGCGGCGTCCCGGCCCGGTTCGTGCAGCTCGCCGCGGTGCCGCCGCTGGACGCCGAACGCACCGCGCTGCTGGTCGCCGCGGTCCGCGAGGGGCTGCTCAACGTCGAGAAGCACGCCCGGGCGTCCTCGGTGATCGTCAGCCTGCTGCCCAGCGACGACGGCGTCCAGGTGGTCGTCGCGGACGACGGCACGGGCACCGACCCGGTGCCCGGCACCGGCATGGGCCTGCGGACGCTCGCCGGGCGCGCGCTGCGGCTCGGCGGGCGGGTCAGCCTGGTCCGCGACGACGACGACGGCTGCACCCTGCGCGCGTGGGTGCCGCTGGTGCGGCCGTGACCCCCGCCAGCGTCTTCGTCGTCGACGACCACCCGGTGGTCCGCGACGGCGTGACGCTGCTGCTGCGCTCGGACCCGTGCCTGAACGTGGTCGGCTCGGCGGAGTCCGGGCGGCTGGCGATCGAGCGGGTGGCTTCGCTGGCCCCGGACCTGATCCTGCTCGACCTGCGGCTGCCGGACATGCTCGCGCCCGAGGTCGTCACCGAGCTGCGGCGGGT